>SKHL01000276.1 GCA_007116995.1 Limnochordia bacterium | reverse complement strand
TTAGCGGAACCCAGTTTACCAGCCCACACTCGAATTAAGGGAGCTCCTAGGGCTTTAGCTGACGCCAGGACTTCTCTAAACGGAATCTCATCATCGTTTAATCGATAATAAGACCCATAAGATGCAACGGTCAGACCTGCATCCTTTGTGATTTGTCTAACTTGCTTCGCTTTTTCTATATCGCCATGGGGAACATGAACATCTCCACCCCACTCAATTCCCGTTATCTTCGCCTTAACAGCTAAATCTACAATCTCCTGAGGGTTTAGTTTCCGGAATGTAATAGAAACTAAACCAGTGTATATCATGGTATAAATCACTCCTCCTATTTAAATTTGTCGTGCTCTATCTTATCTATTCTAGCCGTGACCAGATTATCTTGTTAGAAAGAACAAGACCTCCCCCTAGGAGAAGCCTTGTTCTGTTAAGTTATCCGATTGCTTATCCCTCAGCTAAACGCTTATAGGTTGCTAAACGGCGTTTGGAATCTTCTTCAGCAGTAGCGAACAAAACCTCTGCTGCCTCAGGAAATTGCTGAAGCAACGTGGTATATCGCACTTCACTGCGAATAAAGTCTTGGAAGCTACCAGTCGGTTCCTTAGAGTCAAGGATAAATGGATTCTTACCCTCTTCTTCTAACATAGGGTTAAACCGATACAATGGCCAATATCCACAGTCAACAGCCAGTTTGCCCTGTTCACTACTTCTACCCATATTAATTCCATGGTTGATACATGGAGCATAGGCAATGATGATTGAAGGTCCTTTATACGCTTCCGCCTCAGCCATAGCCTTTAAGAGCTGGTTACGGTTAGCACCAGCTGAAACAGATGCCACATATACATACCCATAAGACATGGCCATAAGACCTAGGTCCTTCTTGCGAGTTTTCTTTCCAGAAGCAGCAAACTTCGCTACCGCACCTGTAGGTGTAGCCTTAGACGATTGACCACCAGTATTGGAATATACTTCTGTATCCATCACTAAAATGTTTACGTCCTCGCCAGAAGCCACCACGTGATCAAGACCACCAAACCCGATGTCATAGGCCCATCCGTCACCACCAACAATCCAGACCGATTTCTTAACAAGCATATCTCCGTTGTCGGCAATGGCTTGCAAAGCAACTGCTTTCTCTGCTGTCGCAGTACTTAGGGCTGCCGGTAATAGCGCTTTAATCTTATCTCCGGCCACCTTTGTTCCAGCTGCATCTTGCGGATCCGCTAACCATTGAGCAAAGGCTTGTTTTAGCTCTGTGGAAATATCTGTTTGCATTAGTGCTTCCATTAATCTGCCTAATTTTTCTCGACGAGATTGGAAAGCTAAATGCATTCCATATCCAAACTCGGCGTTATCCTCAAATAAGGAGTTAGCCCAGGCCGGTCCTTCGCCTTGATCATTTACCGTATACGGACAGGTTGGTGCTGTTCCACCATAAATGGAAGAACATCCAGTGGCATTAGCAATGACCATCCGATCACCGTATAATTGCGTTGCTAATTTAATATAAGCTGTTTCACCACACCCAGCACAGGCTCCAGAAAACTCAAATAGTGGCTTCTTAAACTGACTACCCTTAACATTGAAAGGATTAATTTCCACACTTGGTTCCACTAAGGATTCAGCAAATGTCCAGTTAGCACTCTCGACCTCTGCATGCTCCGCTAAAGGTTTCATCACTAATGACTTCTGTTTTGTTGGGCAGACCTGGGCACAGTTTCCACAACCGGTACAATCTAGAGGAGATACTTGAATGCGATATTGTAAGCCCTTGACTTCTTTACCGACAGCGTTTTTCGTCGTATAGGTGTCAGGTGCATCCGTCATGGTCTCATCGTCGGTTAAGAATGGACGAATTGCTGCGTGTGGACATACAAAAGAACACTGGTTACACTGAATACAGTTCTCTTGGATCCACACTGGAATATTGACTGCGATACCTCGTTTTTCATACTTAGTGGTTCCTGTTGGGAATGAACCATCTACATTAAACACACTAACAGGTAAGTCGTCACCTTTTAAGGCTGCGATGGGATTTACTATTTTCTCCACAAACTCACTGGTAGTCTCAGCAACTGCGGCAGCCTCATCTTGTGCATCAGCCCAACTGGCTGGATACGTAATTTCATGCAAGTGCTTGTTAGCACTATCGACTGCAGCATAATTCATAGCTACGATCTTTTCGCCCTTACGACCATAGGTCTTGTAGATTGTCTCTTTAATATACTCAAAGGCTTTATCCGCCGGAATCACGTTAGCAATCTTAAAGAATGCTGCTTGCAGAATGGTATTTACCCTTCCACCCAAACCAATTTCGGCGGCTATCGTATTGGCATCGATATTATAGAAGCGAAGTTTCTTCGTGGCAATAACTCTCTTCATAGCAGCCGGAAGATGTGTCTCCATATCCTCTACACTCCATGGAGAGTTTAATAAGAAAACGCCACCTTCTTTAACCCCTTCAAGCAAGTCATACCGAGTCACATAAGATGCTTTATGACAGGCAATAAAGTCTGCCTGATCCAAAAGATAAGGAGATTTAATGGGACTAGATCCAAAACGCAAGTGAGAAATGGTTATTCCACCGGATTTTTTGGAGTCATACACAAAATATCCTTGGGCATACATATCGGTATGATCACCAATGATCTTAATGGAGTTCTTATTCGCACCGACTGTACCATCGGATCCTAAACCAAAGAACTTACAACGAATAACACCCTTAGGAGCTGTATCAATTCTCTCGCTAACAGGTAAAGAAGTGTGAGTCACATCATCGGTAATGCCAATCGTGAAGTGATTCTTCGGTACATCCTTAGCTAGATTATCATAAATAGCCTTGACCATGGACGGGGTAAACTCTTTCGAGCTTAAGCCATAGCGACCACCAACAACTAACAAGTCTTTACCAGCTTCTTTTAACACCGTGCAGACATCTTGATATAATGGATCACCAAGTGCGCCTGATTCTTTCGTCCGATCCATAACAGAAAGGCGTTTGACCGTAGATGGTAATGCACTCAAGAAGTGTTCAGCAGAAAAAGGACGATATAGGCGGACTTTAACCACACCGACTTTCTCACCCTTAGCCGTTAGATAATTAACAGTTTCTTCAACAGTATCGGCCCCAGAACCCATAATAATAGCAACATTCTCTGCATCTTCAGGACCATAATACTCGAAAGGTTTGTAATACCGACCAGTTAAGTCTCCAACTTGTTGCATTACTTCTTCTACAATTTTCGGAACAGCAGCATAGTAGGAATTACCTGCTTCTCGACCTTGAAAATATATGTCCGGGTTTTGAGCTGTGCCTCGTAATTGTGGATGCTCAGGATTCATAGCGCGACTACGAAATGCAGCGATAGCATCATAGTCAACTAACTTAGCCATATCATCATACTCGATACTTTCGATCTTCTGCACTTCATGGGATGTTCTAAACCCATCAAAGAAGTGTAAGAACGGCACTCGACTTTTGATGGTGGCTAGGTGAGATACTAAAGCGAGATCCATAACTTCCTGGACAGAACCTGATGCTAGCATGGCGAATCCTGTTTGACGAGTACTCATCACATCAGAATGGTCCCCAAAGATAGATAGAGCTTGTGTTGCTAAGGAACGGGCAGACACGTGGAACACGGTTGGCAATAATTCACCTGAAATCTTATACATGTTAGGAATCATCAACAATAACCCTTGAGAAGCAGTAAACGTTGACGTTAATGCTCCACCTACTAAGGATCCATGTACCGCTCCAGCTGCTCCAGCTTCCGATTGTAACTCAGAAATTCGAACTGTTTGACCAAAGATATTCTTTAAACCATTAGCGGCCCAATCATCACAAGCTTCTCCCATGTTGGACGAAGGAGTAATTGGGTAGATGGCTGCAACATCACTTAGGGCATAGGCAACATGAGCGGCAGCAGTATTTCCATCGATTGTCATTTTAGGCATACTACATAAAAGCCTCCTTTAAAATATATATCTGGTGTCACAGGATTCAATCCGTGCTTGACTGCGTAACTGCCTAACTAGGCATCAAACAATCATTTTCAGATTCTCGCTTCCATAACCACATACTTGGGGAATTCGGGATAAGGCGGATAGCGTCAGAACGCGCAAAAGCTACCTGAATTCCCGATTAACCGCCGAAATCCGTAATATAGCGCAAGCTATATAAAGTAAGACCCTGTGATTACCGTACTTACACCTATGGATATTAGATATTACAAGTCAAAAGTCCTGCCTATTTCCTAAGACAAACCAGTATCTTTGGGATCAAATATTAGATATTTTTTTCACAATGTGTGTTTCTGCCTTTTTCTAGGCAAGCATTTGCCGATTTACGCAAATCAAGATATAAAATAATACGAAAAACGCCTCGCTTTTTATAAATATTTAACATATTGATCTGGTGCTTCTTAAAGAGAATATTTTTTCATGCTAGGTCATCTGCTTTACCATATTGCGACTTCACCCATCCTATGGTATTATCAGGGTGGCACAGGAAATGGGAAAAGGAGGTTGAGGCATTGCATAGACATATAGTATCGGTGCTAAAAATAGTAGGCTTCGTCGTTCTCCTTCTTTTAGTACTCTTTGGAACCAGCATGTATTATATGACGCGAGGATTGAATGAAACACTCAATCTAGAAATTGGTGAGATTAACTTAGCTGAGGTAGATGACGGAGTATATACAGGTGAGTATCTTGGCTATCGCTGGTCAAACCAAGTGGACGTAACTGTGATAGGTCACCAGATTATCGAAATACTCCCCAAAAAAAGCCAAGCTTTCCATATGGATGAACCGATTAATTCTCTGATTGAGTCTATTCTTACGCAACAAGATTTAGCTGTGGATATTACCTCTGGCGCGACCGCTTCTAGTAAAGCATTTCTAAAAGCAGTAGAAAATGCCCTCGTCCAGTAAAAAATTCAGACGAGCAAGGAACCACGCCCCTAGGTTTGCATCTAGACGCTATAGTTACTGTCACCGAGGCATAAGATTACCTATTTGATTGACCACAACAATGAAAAACGATCAACTTTTATAAGTGAGCTGATACAATATGGACAAAGATATTCAAGCGGAAAAACTAAATTTACTCTATGATTTTGCCAATTATCTCCCTCCCGATCCTCTTTATATGTTCACACTTGGATTGTTAGTCGGGGTAACTGATCGTGTACATTTTGTGCGGGAATTAAGTGGTGCACCTATCGCTCTGCGCCTTTTGAGTACGAAGGCCCGTTTATGGCCAGGCCCTGGCTTTCATGCCACAGTAAATGAGGTTTCTGTTCCCGATCCCATGACCTTTGCATCTGTAATTGCCAAAAATGAGGATCCAATCTGTGTGGAACTGGTCTGTCCTGGGTTGTTCGAAACAAATGAATTCTATCAAGAACTACTTGTAGACAATTATGCCTTCATTCGATCTGGCCAAGATGCTTCCACCCAGTACACCGATAAACGCATAAATGAATTGCGGACAGAAATAAATCAAGCATTAGACGTATATAACGAATGTGTTCGCCAGAGTGCAGAGAGAGCAGAGCATCGTCAAGAAGAGGTGAAGACATTTATGAAAATGGCAAAAAAACAGTTAGCCCAGTGTAGTAAAGAAATGAAGCGTCTTGAGGAGGAAGTTAGCCAGGATTAAAAACATATGCACTGTTAGATTTTTTGTAATATAGTCTATTGATATATACTATCTACACAAGGAGGCATTATGCTTTGTTCAATAAAGTTGATCAATCAAAAACACCTATCTTTGAAGCGGTAAAACGGTATATTGCTGATGATATCATCCCCTTTCATGTCCCCGGCCATAAACATGGACACGGACTAGAAGAACTGACAGCATATATCGGTGAAACTGCGATGAAGATGGATTTAAATGGCATGCGCGATTTAGACTTTGCCAACAATCCTACCGGTGTTATTCAAGAAGCAGAGCATTTACTCGCCCAGGCCTTCGGTGCAGAACATGCCTTTTTATTAGTTAATGGGGCCACTTCTGGCGTCCATACGATGATTATGAGTGCCTGCAATCCTGGGGATCAAGTAATTATCCCCCGAAATGCGCATAAATCCACTATTGGTGCAATTATTCTTAGTGGGGCTATGCCCGTCTATGTACAGCCGGAGATTGACGAACGGTTGGGTATTGCTACGGGGGTTTCTGTCGAAACCATGCGCCAAACCATTCGAGATCATCCCCATGCCAAGGCGGTATTCGTAATTAATCCATCATATTATGGTATGGCACCGGATTTGAAATCTATCGTCCGTCTTGCCCATCGCTCCCAAATGGCTGTGTTAGTGGACGAAGCCCACGGAGCTCACATGCCCTTTCATGATGACTTTCCCTTAACTGCGATGGAAGTAGGCGCTGATATGAGTGCGGTAAGTCTACACAAGACTAGTGGTTCTTTAACCCAGTCGGCTGCCCTATTAATTCGCGGAGACTTGATCGAACAACATGCAGTTAAGCAATCTTTATCTTTGAGTTATACCACTAGTGCCTCTTATTTGCTACTCTGTTCTCTGGATCTCGCGCGCAAGCAGATGGCCCTTAAGGGCCACGAATTGCTTGAAGAAACCCTGGCATTAGCTCGTTGGGCTAGAGAAGAAATCAACCAGTTAGACGGTTTATATGTGCCTGGAAGAGAGTTAATGGGACGTCCCGGGTTTCATGACATTGACGAGACGAAACTCATTGTGTGCCTACGAGGTCTAGGTTTGACTGGATATGAAGCAGAGCGCATCTTACGACAGCAATACAACATTCAGATTGAGTTATCCGATATCTACAATGTACTCCCCTATATTAGCATTGGTGATACCAAAGAAACTGTAGGGACATTGATCAATGCATTTAAAGACATGGTCGCTAACTGTCCAAAAGGCCAAGACCGGATGAGCACCATCATCCCTCAGACTCCAAAAATGATTGTCTCACCTCGAGACGCTTTCTATAGTCCCAAAAAAGTTGTGCGACTAGAACAGGCCGATGGTGAGATAGCCGGTGAAATGATTATGGCCTATCCCCCAGGAATACCTGTTATCTGTATGGGCGAAAAAATTACCACTGAAATCACTGAGTATATCAAGGTACTAAAAGCAGAGGATTGTGAATTACAGGGGGCTGTGGATCCCTATGTTGACCACATCCGTGTGTTAGGAATGGCATAAGCAAGACCTATAGTCTTTATATATCTCATTTTGGGGTAAAGCAAGAGCTCGGTTGCATTTTTGTAACAGAGCTTTTTTTGTGCTCGTATTCGAGTTAGCACTGAATCTAGAAACCTTGCATAGATCCAAGCAGAATAGCTTAAAATAAGGAAGATTTTACTAGACAGGTGTTAGCTAGAACATCAAGTATATCTGTTAATCCGTAGTGGAAGGAAGAATACTATGAGAACGGGTACATTAATAACGCTGCTCTTAGTTAGCGCTATTATGCTGTGCATAGCAGGAATCTTCGTGACTATGTATAACAGTGCAGCCTATTATTACACCATTGAGGAACTAGTAACCAATCCAGTGAATACCCACCGGTTAATGCGGGTCAAGGGTGAATTAACTAGAGATAGTGTGATATTTACTCAGCACGTACCTCTCTTGGAGTTTACCTTGACAGACGGTACCCACCAGCTTGATGCGGTTTATGGGAGACCAGCCCCAGATAACTTCCTCCATGCTAACGAAGTAATAGTCGAGGGCCGCCTATCTGAACAAGGCGTTTTTACTGTAAGTAAGTTAATGCTCCAGTGCCCATCAAAATATGAGCCCGATGATAAAGGAGTATAGCCATGGCCTCAATTGGAACCATTGCCTTATTTTCGGCAATTTTGACTACCATTTATGCAATAGTCACAGGATACTATGGCACAAG
>SKHL01000251.1 GCA_007116995.1 Limnochordia bacterium | reverse complement strand
TTGATGATATCGTGCTGCCGCGCATGCTGCATGCTGTTTTTGTGCGCAGCCCGCACGCCCATGCACGCATATTGGGAATAGACACCGAACAGGCGCGCAACGCGCCGGGTGTGCGCGGTGTGTTCACGGGCGCGGATCTGGCGCAGCATTGCACGCCATGGGTGGCTGTTCTTGCCCATCTGAAAGGGCTTAAATCCGCCCCGCAGCACCCGATCGCGGTTGATCGTGCAACATGGACAGGCGAAGCCGTGGCCGCCGTTGTGGCCGACACCCGCCTACAGGCCGAAGAAGCCGCCGCATTGATCGAGGTGTCCTACGAGCCGTTGCCAGCCCTGACGGATATGCGCAGGGCGCTTGACCCTGACACGCCGGTCTTGCATCCGGAACTGGGCGACAACCTGACCTTCCAGCGCGAGCATGTCACCGGCGACCCCGCCGGGGTCTTGCGCACAGCCCCCATCGTTGTCGAAGGGCGTTTCAAAACGGGCCGTCATACAGGCGTTTGCGTGGAACCGCGTTCGATTCTGGCAGATTTCAACCGCGCCGAACAGCAGCTGACTGTCTACCATTCCACGCAGGCACCGCATATGATGCAGGTCGTCTTTGCCGAACATCTGTCATTGCCCGAAGGGGCAGTGCGCGTCATATGTGGCGATGTCGGCGGGTCCTTCGGGATCAAGGTTCATGTCTATCCTGACGAGGTGGCGACAGCGACCATTGCAAAAATCCTTGGCCGGCCCGTCAAGTTCATTGCCGACAGACTGGAATCCTTTGCGACGGATATTCATGCGCGCGACCACGAAATCGACGCCCGCATGGCGCTGGACAAGGATGGCCGCATTCTTGCGCTGGATATCGAGGATTTGACGGGCATCGGCCCCTATTCGGTCTATCCGCGCACATCTGCAATCGAGGGCAATCAGGTGGTCAACCTGTGTGGTGGCCCCTATGATTTTGCCCATTACCGCGCGCGGACTACAGTTGTGCTGCAAAATAAATCCCCGACCTGCCAATATCGTGCAGTGGGCCATCCCATCGCCGCGGCTGTAACCGAAGGCATGGTCGATCTGGCGGCAGAAACGCTTGGGCTTGACCCTGTTGAGCTGCGCCGCCGGAACCTGATTGCCGACACGGCCTATCCCTACACATCGCCAGCGAATATGCGGTTTGAAGGGCTGTCGCACCAAAAAAGCCTGAACAAACTGATCGAGATGATGGACTATGACGGGCTGCGCGCAGAACAGGCCAGCTTGCGCGAAAAAGGGGTTTATCGCGGCATTGGCATCGCCAGCTTCATCGAACTGACAAACCCCAGCCCGTTCATGTACGGGATTGGCGGGGCGCGCATATCGGCGCAGGACGGCTGCACCGTTCGTATGGACCCTGACGGGTCTGTCGTGGCCATGTCGGGCGTGACGGAACAAGGTCAGGGAACCGAAGCGATGCTGGCACAGATCACCGCCGAAGCGGTGGGCGTGCCCGTAAATCAAGTGCGTGTCATCACGGGGGACACCCAGACGACGCCCTATGGGGGCGGCACATGGGCGTCCCGCGGCGCAGGCATCGGCGGCGAGGCGGCGCTTCAGGCAGGACGCGCATTGCGTGACAATATCCTGTCCGTGGCAGGCGCAATGCTGCAATGCCCGCCCGACAGTCTGGACATTGTCGACGGGCAGATTGTCGATCTTGGAACCACAACATCGCGCCTGCCCTTGTCGGAACTGGGGCGGATTGTCTATTTCCGTGGTGATACCTTGCCCAAAGACCTGCCGAGGGAACTGGTTGTCACGCGCCACTACATCACCAACGAATACCCTTTTGCCTTCACCAACGGTGTGCAGGCCAGCTATGTCGAGGTTGACCCCGATACCGGCTTTGTCAAACTTCTGAAACATTGGTGCGTTGAGGATTGCGGGCGTGTCATCAACCCGCAGCTTGTCGACGAACAAATTCGCGGCGGCATCATTCAGGGCATTGGCGGCGCGCTTTACGAAGAAAGCCTGTATGATAGCGAGGGCCAGTTGCTGAATGCGAATATGGCCGATTATCTGGTCCCCATGGCCGCTGAAATGCCTGACATGATTATCGGGCATGTCGAAACACCCACGCTTGAATCCGAATTGGGGGCCAAAGGCGCAGGCGAGGCAGGAACCGCCGGTGCGCCTGCCGCTGTCATGAATGCGATCAATGACGCTATCCGGCCTTTGGGGGGGCGTGTCACCAGCATGCCCATGACCCCCGAGCGTATTCTGCGCTCTATTCACCGATTGCCGGACTAAGGCACATAATCCGGCAAGTCAGACCAACTTCACCGCTGTCTTATAGGGAGGAACAGCATGACTATCAGAGTTAGCCTTTCATCATCGGCACTGGCACTTGCGTTTGCCATGGCAGGCCCCGTGGCCGCGCAGCAAACGATTACCATCAACATCGGTTCCAGCCATCCTGAAAGCAATATCTGGGCGTTTGCCATGAAAAACGCATTCCAGCCCACAGTTGACCGCCTGCTGGAAGAAGCGGGTGGGGAATTCGCCGTCAACTGGGTGGAATCCTATGGTGGCACGCTGTACCGGTTTACCGAAACCCGCACAGCCGTGCGGGATGGCATTGTCGATATCGGCATGGTTGGCACAGTCTGGGAGGGGTCTGCCATGCCGTTGCAAAACGTGACCTATTTCACGCCCTTTGCAACTGGTGACCATGAATTGCTGATCGAAATCTTCGATGAACTGACAGAAAACCTGCCGGAACTGCGTGACAGCTGGGCAGAACAGAACATGCTGCACCTGTCATCACTGATTACCGACAGCTATGATATTTATTCAAACTTCCCGATCAACAGTCTGGCGGACATCAATAACCGTCGTATCAACGCGCCCGGCACATCGGCGAACTGGCTGCAAGGCACAGGCACCACACCGCTGGATGGTGCCTTGACCACATATTACACCGATATCCAGACCGGCGTTTCCGAAGGGGCGCTGAGCTTTGCCACCGGCATCCAGCCGACACGCGTCTATGAGGTTGCCCCCTATCTGACGCAGGTCGGGGTCGGGGCGATGTATTTCGGCGGGATCGCCGCCAATCTTGACAGCTTCAACAGCTGGCCAGAGGCGGTGCAGACCGCCGTGCGCGAAGCGGGCCGCGAAACATCCCGGGCGCATGGCGCCTATGTGACAGAACGCGCGGAAGTCGCCATGGCCGAAATGGAAGAAGCCGGCCTGCAAGTGTCCGAACTGCCCGAAGCTGACAAGCAGGCGTGGGTTGACGGATTGCCCAATATTATCGAGCCTTGGCTGCAAGACGGGGGGGATGGCGCTGTAACGGTCCTGAAAGCCTATTTTGATGCGCTGCGCGAACGCGGTGTGCAGCCCTTGCGTGATTGGGATGAAGGGCTTTAGGCGCCCATTGACCTGACCAGGGATGCGCGGCCTGTGCCTGACACTGGCCGCGCAGTCCCGATTTCATAGACCTCCGCAAGGAAGGATGCATTGGTGAAAGCGACAACGCAGCCCGAACAGCAACGTAGCGCACTGGCCAAAACCCTGCACTGGACCGCGGCAACGCTCTCCATGATTGGCACCATCTGGATTGCCCTGTTGATGTTTGTCATCGTGGCAGACGTGCTGGGGCGCAATTTCTTCAACTCGCCGATTACCGGCGTTGCCGAGGTTGCGGCCCGATCAGTTGTTGCAATCGCGTTCCTGCAAATATCGGCGGCGGTGCTGAACGGCAGGATGACACGTTCCGACATGCTGGTTCGGGTTCTGGCGCATTTCTCGCCGCGGGCGACTGCCGTGCTGGAAGTCCTGTTTGCGCTGGTCGGTGCGGCGGTGTTTCTAGCAATCGCCTATGCCGTCTGGCCCGACACGGTGCGCGCCTATAACACCAACGAATATTTCGGGGTTCGGGGCGTATTCACAGTGCCCACATTGCCGTTTCGCGCCATCATCATAGTGGGCGCTGTCTTTGCAGCCCTTGCGTATCTGGCCGTCGCCATTCAACACCTGCGCCAAATAGGAACACCCCAGCCATGACCAGTCTTACAATAGGGTTGCTTCTGATTGTGGGGCTGGTGGTGATGGTGCTTATCGGGATGCATATTGCCGTAGCCCTTCTGGCCACCGGCTTTGTGGGTATCTGGATATTGCGCGACAATATCGACCTGGCATTCAGGCTGCTGGGTATGGCCAGCTATAACGGCATTGCCGATTATCTGTTCGCGACCATTCCGTTATTCGTGCTGATGGGGATACTTGTCAGCATTTCAAATGTCGGGCGCGATACGTTCGAAGTGGCCGAAGCGTTGCTGCGCAAACTTTTGGGCGGTCTGGGTGTGGCCACGGTCGCGGCAAACGCGGTTTTTGCCGCTGTCACAGGGGTTTCCATCGCGTCCGCTGCCGTGTTCACGCGGGTTGCGGTGCCGGAAATGGGCAGGCACGGATATCGCTTGCCCTTCGCTGCAGGTGTGGTGGCGGGCAGTTCCGTGTTGGGCATGCTAATCCCGCCATCGCTTCTGCTGATCATTTATGGCGTGCTGGCCGAAGTGTCGATCGGGGCGATGTTCCTTGCGGGTATCATTCCGGGGCTACTTCTCAGCTTCGGGTTTGTTGCGCTTATCATGCTGCTTGCACGCTTTCGTCCCGGCTTTGTCTATGCCGATCCGCAAGCGGCATTGTCCCGCCAGAAGCAAGACGGCAAAACACTGACATGGATGGAAATCTGCAAGAAGCTTGTGCCTATCCTTGCCCTTGTTACATTGGTGCTGGGCGGGCTTTATTCGGGCTTCTTCACACCCACCGAAGCAGGCGGTGTGGGGGCATTCGGGGCCTTGCTGATTGCACTGATGCGCAGACAACTGGACCGGCCGCGCATGTGGCAGGTGTTGTATCAAACCGGTCTGGTGTCGGTTGCGATTCTGGTGCTGTTGATCGCCGCAGGGTATTACAGCCGCATGTTGTCCATCGCCGGTATCCCGAATGCGATTGCCATGCTGGTGCAGGATTCCGGACTTGGGCCTTACGGTTTTTTGCTGATCTATGTCGTGATTGTCCTGTTGATGGGTATGATCCTTGATTCCACCTCGATCCTGCTGATCATGGTTCCCATTTCCGCGCCGATTGCGCAAAGCCTTGGGTTCGACCTGATCCACTTTGGTATTATCACTGTTATCGCAGTCGAAATCGGCCTGCTGACACCGCCATTCGGAATATCCGTCTTTACCGTTCACACCGCACTTGCAGACCCGAAAACCAAGGTCGAGCAGGTCTTTATGGGCACCCTGCCCTTCGTTCTGGTCATGGCGCTGTCGCTGTTGCTGATCGCGGCCTTCCCGATCCTGTCGACAGCCCTGCTTTGACCCGCGCAGCCCCACTTCAGGAGAGATCATGGAACTGACCGACGAGATTACGATCCCTGCACCACAGGCACAGGTCTATGCCGCGTTGAATGACACAGATATCCTGCGCAAATGTATCCCCGGCTGCGAAGAGATCACGCGCCATTCCGAGACCGAGTTGGAGGCAAAGGTGGTCCTGAAAATCGGGCCGGTCAAGGCACGTTTCACAGGCGCGGTTACACTTGAACCGCTGGACCCGCCCCGCGAATTCCAACTGACGGGGTCCGGCACTGGCGGCGCTGCCGGATTTGCCAAGGGCGGCGCGCATATCGTTCTGGAGGAGGACGGCACACAAACCCTGCTACGCTACACCGCCCGCGCGGATGTCGGGGGAAAGCTGGCCCAGCTTGGCAGTCGCCTGATCATGGGCACATCGCGCAAGCTGGCCGCACAATTCTTCAGCAATCTGGCGGCAGAATTGTCGACGCCCGAAAGCGCATAGACATAGGTGCTGTGGCAGCGCATTCCGGCGTTGCCCGCGCAAGGCCCTACTCGGCAACCGGCAATCCCGATCCGTTCGTGCTTGCGATGTCATCGGGCCCGTCGATCAGCCGGTCGGGAATCGCAAGTGCTGTCAGCTTCTCTCGGTCAGTGATGATGACGCGCGCGCCATCCATCTTGACCCCGTCCGCTTCCAGTGTGCGCAGGGTGCGCGACATATTTTCCGGCGTCATACCCAGATAGGATGCCAGTAACCGTTTCTCGACGGGCAGGATATAGGATTGCGCCCCCCCGACCAGCAAGGACTGGCGCAGCAGATAGGATGCAACCCTTTCGCGCGAGTTGCGCAATTTCAGCGTTTTGGCATTGCGGACCACGGAACGGTAACAGGACGCAAGTTCATTAATGACGGAAACCGCGAATTCGCTGTCGCGCCGGAACATCGCGCGCAGATCCGACGCCGGAACAAGGATGATGCGCGTGCGTTCCAATGTGCGCGCCGACATCAGATACGGGGCATCGCGGATGCAGGCCGCAAGGATGAAGGTTGATACAGGACGCACGACGGCCATTGTGCATTCGCGCCCTGACCACTGCGCAAAAAGTTCGACCGCACCTTCCAGAACGATATGCAGAAAATCGGCGGGATCACCCTGGCGGACCATCTCCAGGCCCTGCGGGAAGTTCTGCGCGTAGGAACTGGCCATCAGCGTTTCGAAATTTGCCTGTGACATGTCGCGAAACAGATGAAGGTGGCGAATCTCTGGAAGTTCTTCGGGTCGCACAGTGCTGCCTTTGGTTTCGATTGATATTAGTCAACTTATTGGCACATAAATGTCAAGGGCCGCAAAGGCAAAAGTTTTTTGCTCAAGAACAACTATTAAACAAGGGTATTTTGCAGATTTCAATTCCGGGCTGATTTCCAAATTGGGCTTCCGGATGTTGATCTCGATCAAGTTTTCTTGGGTCCGGCTGTGGCTGTGTGCTCTCGAACGGGTGCCTGACCGCATCCGGAGCGCAAGGAGACGCCCATGCATGTGATGCTGGCTTATGACAATTCCCGAAATGCACGGATTGCACTGGATGCAGTCCGTGATCTGCTGTCGGCACTGCATCCGAAGATAACCCTGATTTCCGTGGTCGAGGATGTGGGCAGTGCGACCGCAGGGGTAGACGAGCTTTTTAGCGCGCAATATGCCGAACAGAAGGCTGGCACGGAAGCCGCCGCGGCAGAGCTGGCCGCCGCAGGATTCTGCGCGTCGGTCCTGATTGCCGAAGGGGATGCGCGCAAGATGATCCTGCGCGCAGTCGAGGAACGCGCGCCCGATCTGCTGGTCATGGCGCGCCACAGCCACAAGCCTGATGTCGGGCCGTTCAATTTCATCACCAAGCGGCTGGATGCGCTGGTCGAGGAATTCGACCACATGACATTCGGCTCGACCAGCGCGTTTCTGGCCCGACGCGCGCCCTGTCCGCTTCTGATCATTCCAACCCATTCCGAATGATCCCGACTCACATCTGATATTCGAGGACTGACATGCAAGTCAGCGACTTATTCCGCTTCAAAAATGCTGAAATCAAGGCACTCCACCTGACGTGGATTGCGTTTTTCATGAGTTTTTATGTCTGGTTCAACATGGCCCCGCTGGCAAGTTCGATGCTGGCCTCGGTGGATTGGTTGACCCGTGACGATATCCGCCTGTTTGCGATTGCGAATGTGGCCCTGACCATTCCGGCCCGCATCATCGTGGGCATGGCGCTGGACCGCTACGGCCCGCGCCGTGTGTTTTCGGTGCTGATGGTGCTGATGGCGATCCCCACTTTTGTGTTCGCCTTTGGCGACTCGCGCGAAGTACTGTTCATGTCGCGCCTTGTCCTGTCATCAATCGGGGCCAGCTTCGTCGTGACCATTCACATGGTGGCGCTGTGGTTCCCGCCGCGCTCCATCGGGTTTGCCGAAGGGTTTGCTGCCGGTTGGGGCAATTTCGGCTCGGCCGCTGCCGCCATCACGATCCCCACGATTGCGCTGCATGCCTATGGCGGCCCAGAAGGCTGGCGTCTGGCAATGGCAACGTCGGGCGTGGTGATCGCGGCTTATGGTGTGTTCTACTGGTTCGCCATCAC
>SKHL01000212.1 GCA_007116995.1 Limnochordia bacterium | reverse complement strand
TATATTATGGTCCAAATCCGCATGAGCTTATTTATGTGGAGGATCTAGGAAAGATGCCTGACACAGATGAATTAGAGTTTGCTAAGCGGGTGATCAATACCTATAATTCGGTCTATGGTCCTCTAGAGTTTGAGTTAGTTAGTCCTTTGGAGCAGATTCAATTTGACGATATAGTGGGTGTGCAAGTTATTTATAGCTATAAAGGACGCATTAGTCGTACAGAACAACGAGTATTTCTGCTGTCAGACCAGAGAGGATTTACGATAACTTATAGTGATAGCCAAGACAGCTTTCAACGGGATCATGCTGGGCTAGAACGAATTCTAACCAGTTGGAGGTGGCTTAAGTGACTTACTTAAGGATGCCTAAATCAACAGGGTTTACTATGTTTCTAGTCCTGTTGGTTATGATTTTGGTTCATCCAGGTGTTGCAGGACAGATGCTTACTGCATCAAATGCGGTGGAGCGAGAGATGGGAGAAACTGCGAAAGAAAAACTGATAGCAACCTATGGGGGAGAAGCGCGACTTCCTCTCCATGAACAGCTGTGGCTTGATGAAATTTTTCAGAGACTAACTAAGGCTGTTGACAACAGCTCAATTCCATATTCCCTTACCGTGCTTAACTCTAATGAAATTAATGCCTTTGCCCTGCCAGGAGGTCATATTTTTGTAACATTAGGGATGCTATGCCTGCTCGGGCACGACGAGCATCGTCTAGCCTCAGTGCTAGGACACGAAATCGTTCATGTTGAGAAACGGCATGGCATAAATGCTGCCTTTCGTCAGATGGGATTAACGGTTTTGTTAGAGTTAGGAAAAATTTGGATGGATGTTCCAGGATCTGAGATGGCACAAGTAGCGAGCATGGCCTTAGTTGATGTGGTGCAATCAGGTTACAGTCGGGAAGCGGAATATGAAGCAGATATACTTGGGCAGGAATATGCAGTTCTAGCCGGATTTGATCCGATCGGTGGGGTTCACATGCTAATGGATCTACTGGCAGTGCAGGATTACGATTTGCCTATGAGGATCTTCCGATCTCATCCCGATACCATTAATCGGATAGAGCGTTTGGTACAAGCCGCAGCGAGTTATTGGAAGTACGAGGAAATTATTGATCCTACAGACCAAGATATACCTGGCGTTGGAGCTGATCCGTTAGGGCGTTTTCTGATTACTAGTGTCGAAGATGCCTATGGTAGGTGGGTTTTACAGGGCATTGATCAACAAACAGGTAATCGTATTTCTTGGCTTAGTAATGTGGAAGCGAGAAATCCTGTATGGTCTCCTACTGGGCAATTAATGGTCGTGGAAGCTCGCGAGACGGAGCATTGGGAACTATGGTTAGTGAATCGCCTTGGTCAGGTCATAGACCGTTGGAGCCATGATCCACTAGGAGATCAGGTAAATCCGGTTTTTTCACCGGATGGAAGTCAGATTGCATATAATCTCATAATCAATGGCACAAGCCAAATATGGATTGGGTATCCCGAAGACGCTGGCCGATTATGGCTTATCACAAATCTTCACGGTGATATTCTAAGTTGGAATCACACAGGATTAATGGTTGCACAAGATAATAGTCGCCATTATCTTGTGCAACCACCTCTGATAAGACCCATTTCTTACCAGAATCCCATTCCGCAGATTATTGAGCGCAAAGACCGAATAGCACCTATCATTATTCGCGAGACAGACTCAATCACTATTCGCCGCCCGAACGTAATTAACTTGCCCTAAGCCATCTCTACAGAAATGGGATAGGTCTGCTGTACTAACAGACCTATCCCATGGATGCCACGGGTTTGATCTTAGGACGCTTTTCCTGAGTTCTTAGATTTCGTGCTGTCACTTGTACTGCTAGAGCTTGATGTAGTCTTCGTGTCAGTGTTAGAACTAGAGTTAGAATTAGTATTGGAGTTTGAACTAGAATCCGAATCAGTGCTACCGTTAGAATTCGAACTAGCAATACTTCCCTTATTAGCACTACGACTGTCATTAATGTAAAACCCAGAGCCTTTGAAGATAATTCCGACATTATTGCTTATCAGTCGCTTTACTTGATTGCCGCATGTTGGACAGGTGGTTAACGGTTGATCTTTAATGCTTTGGCTGTGTTCGAAATCTCCGCATTTCGTACATCGATAGTCATAGATAGGCATATTGTTTCCTCCTCGATTACATCTATCGTATATTTTACCTTTTAGAGATAGATATATCAAGAGCTTTATTGCTGTTTAAATGAATTTTCTATTGCCAGGTCATGGTCATTCGATCCGAATCAGTATATGTGTGTAGAGCAGTGTACCAGAAAAGATGGAGAGGGGTATTAAAATGAAGAAGCAGATCATCGCAGTCAGTGCAATCATTCTATTATTAGGCTTGATGTCATCTAGTGTTTGGGCCATAACGATTCAGGAACTGACGGCTAAGGTAGAATCGGAGCTTACCGCGATTGAAGACTTTCGTGGAGTACTTACGATAAATCAGGTTACTGGTGAACGGACAGAAGAAATGAAGATGCAGATTGGTGCCAGTCAGGTTTTGGGAATTGCTCGCTTAGAAGTGATCGATCATTGGCTATTTGAGGGCATGATTTTTGTCGCTGATCAGGAGTCCGCAAAGGTTCGCACTTATACGCCAATTCTACACCAAATCATGGTAGGTAATATCGAGGATCTTGGGGCCGAGGCTGGTTTAGCCTTGGATTTTACGGATCTTACTTCCGTGTTTGATCTACAGACGTTGGAAACAGAATTAGTGGATATTAAGCACTCTGATACTGGGGATGTATATGTGGTTAGGTTATCTGGGGTGGTAGATCAAGTCCAGTATATTTGGATTGATCATCAGTTTCGTCCGTATCAGCTAGAGGTTTATGAAGAAGAGAGATTTGTTGGCTCAATGATCCTAATCGATTTAGTAGTCAATCCAGGTTTAACAACACAGCAGTTGACTGATTTACCTGAGGTGCCAGAGGTGCGTTTTTAGGTCATGTACTGTTTAGGAGGCCTTTTATGAGTCGAGTTTATTACGTAGTGATTTGTTTTACTTGTTTTATACTGGCTTGGAGTGGGTATGCACAGAGCGTAGCATCTGCTAGCACCCACCAGATTATGGTAGGGTATCAGGATGATAGATGGTTTACTGGATATCAAATGGAACAACGTTCCAGAACTCGTATAGGCTTTTTTGGCTACCAAGATGATTATCTAGTGGGGCAGTTTCATTCGAGTCTATCTGAAATGGAGCTTAAAGGCTTCGTCGAACTAGGTCGTCAGGTGTTTGTTGGTAATGTGAAATATGAGGTAGGCGTGGTGGCTGGAAATATCACCAGACGAGGAGTTTTCCAGCGTTTAAGATCAACTACAGACTTTTTGGACATTGCGAAGAGTAGAAGTTTATCTGAATCTGCAGGTCTTTTTCATCTCTATGGTGAAAGTATACTGTTAAGTGGCAACAGGAGGTATGGCGCTTACACTAAAGCTAGCCTAATCAATGATAGCTATTATGCAGTGGCACCCTTTTATGAACTTGAATACCAAGGTCTCTGGCAGATTTCTATTGGTTTTGGTAGTAAACCAGTTTATGGGCAGTTAATATATGAGACTGATATTGGTTTAAATCTCCAAGGTCTTGTGGGTTTACGGTACAATGCAGCTAATGAGATTTACTATAATTGGGGTTTGACGTATAATCAGATCCTAGCTTTTACCGGGTATCATTTCTCAAACCAGAGTGCTTATGAGCTAGGGTTGCTCGCCGATCCCGTCTCCATTGGTATCAGCTTTGACAGTCAACAGATAACAGGGGTTATTCGCTATCGTTTTTAGACATGCATTTTGTTGCACCCCAGATTACACTGGGTATAATCTAATAATTGGCCTGATCAGCGGGACGAAATATTTCGGCACTAGGATTAGAAAAACTTCTAGGGGAAAAATAAGCTAGATTCCCCCCTGAAACGCGTCCTGCTACCCTGCAATGTCACCGACGGTGTTGCATTATGTTGTTAAGACGCCACGGTGATGAACGCTCGGAAAGGAGAACATCACCGTGATGAATATTGTTCTTTATGAACCGGAGATTCCGGCGAATACCGGTAACATCGCCCGCTTGTGCGTTGTTAGTGGTTGTAAACTACATCTCATTCGACCTCTAGGTTTTTTTCTTGACGATAAACGGGTTAGACGGGCAGGCTTAGACTACTGGGATCAATTAGATCTCCAGATCCATGATCATTGGCAAGGATTTCTTGATACAACTAAACCGACGACAATGTACTTTGTGGAAACGGGAAGTGCTAAGCTATATACAGATGTTAGCTATACACCCCATGACTTTCTGGTCTTTGGAAGTGAAACTAAAGGTATTCGTCCTGAAGTTCTAAAGGATTATGTAGACAATCACATAACCCTACCTATGTTAAACCCTCGTTCGTTAAACTTGTCTAACACTGTGGCGATTACACTTTATGAAGCGTGGCGTCAAAATGACTTCGTGGCCTGGTAAAACTGACCGAATTAATGAGGTGGTAGTGATATGAAGAAGAAAACATTCCGTGGGGGAGTTCACCCTGAGTATGCTAAGGATATTACAGCGGAGAAGTCGATTCAGGATCTGCCTGCTCCTGAAATGATTGTTATTTCCCTGCAACAACATATAGGGGCTCCAGTGGATTCCTTGGTGAAAAAAGGAGATTCTGTTTTAATGGGGCAATTAATCGGTAATAGCTCCTATGCGGTCAGTGCCAATGTGCACTCATCAGTATCCGGAACCGTTGTGGCTGTAGAACCCCGTCCCCATATTAGTGGCCGTTCAGTGATTTCGGTTGTGATTAAGAATGATGGTCAAGATAATCCTTGTGAGATGATCAGCCACTCAGATCCCATTCAGTTATCACCTCAAGAGATTAAAGATAAGATTAAAGCCGCTGGGATTGTGGGTTTAGGGGGCGCTGCTTTTCCTACATCCATTAAGCTCGATCCCCCAGACCAGGCTAATATTGATTACTTGATTATTAATGGAAGTGAATGCGAACCATATCTAACAGCTGATGATCGTATGATGGTAGAAGAGCCGGCTGATGTCATTCTTGGTGCTAAGTTACTAGCTAAGGGTTGTGGTGCCGAACGGATTCTTATTGGAATAGAAGAGAACAAGCCTGAGGCGATCCGGAACATGCGAGACCATGCCGGTTCCAATGCCATTGAGATTGTGGTTCTTGATACCAAGTATCCGCAAGGCGGGGAGAAACAGATGATTACCGCTTTGACTGGTCGAGAAGTGCCGAGCAATGGTTTACCTTATCAAGCAGGTGTAATCGTACAGAACGTGGGAACAGCATTGGCTACTACACAAGCTTGTCGTGATGGACGAGCGCTGATAGATCGAGTTGTTACCCTAACGGGAGCTGGGATTAAAGAGCCGCGCAACTACCGAATCCGTTTAGGAACGTCTTTTCGCGTTGCGATAGAGGCTGCTGGAGGATTTACTGCAGAGCCAGGAAAGGTGATAGCGGGTGGACCGTTGATGGGTTCGGCCCAGTTTGATCTGGATGTTCCTGTTATGAAGGGTACCTCTAGCATCTTAGTCTTTACCAAGGAAGATAGCAAACAGTTCGATCCAATGCCTTGTATTAAGTGTGCTCGCTGTGTTGATGTTTGTCCAGCTTCGTTATTGCCTGTTCGCCTTGAAGCGTATAGTATGAATGCCATGTGGGATGAAGCCCTAGAGTATGGGGCGATGGACTGTATTGAGTGTGGCTGTTGCACATATATCTGCCCCTCAAAGCGCTTTTTGTTGCACTGGATGCGCCTTGCGAAGAATGAAATCATTGTAGCAAAACGTCGACAGACTGGGTAAAGCGAAATTTACGTCTAATTCCGGGCTACAAGGGGGAGAAAATTGTGGAAAATTCCCGACTAATTGTATCTCCATCACCTCACGTACGGGATGAAGATACGATACACAAAATTATGTTCGCCGTTATAATAGGGCTTTTACCTGTATTAATCGCTGCAACGTACTTGTTCGGATTTAATGCGATTCGATTGGTAGTTTTGGCTAGTATAGCAGCTGTAGTAACTGAAGCGCTTTGTCAAAAGATCCGGAATCAACCGATTACCCTTTGGGACGGTAGTGCGCTAGTAACTGGAGTCCTAATCGGTCTTAATGTTCCGCCTACCCTACCTAGCTGGATGATGATTCTCGGCTCGGTCGTTGCTATTACCCTTGGTAAGCACGTTTTTGGGGGTCTAGGGTATAATCCATTTAATCCGGCCTTGGTGGGGAGGGCATTTCTCGTTGTCTCGTTTACTTTGCCTATGACATACTGGACGACCCCATTTGATGCAGTTACGACAGCTACTCCCTTAGAGCTCGGACCGCAAGCAGTTGCGTATCCAGACTTATTTTTTGGGACAATAGCTGGGTCATTAGGTGAAACTTCGGCCTTTGCGATCCTGATTGGGGGAATTTATCTATTCTATCGCGGTGTGTTAGACTATCGTATTCCTCTAGGGTATCTAGGAACGGTATTAGTATTAACCACCATCTTAGGTTTAGATCCTTTGTTTCATCTTTTAGCAGGTAGTTTGCTTTTCGCTGCTGTTTATATGGCTAGTGATATGGTGACCACTCCCGTAACTCCAGTCGGTCGCTGGGCTTTTGGAATTGGAGCAGGGATTATTCTTGTTGTTATTAGAATCTGGGGAAGCCTACCTGAGGGTGTTACCTACAGTATTTTACTTATGAATGCAGCTACACCCTTAATCAATCGCTGGACCCGTCCTCGTATATATGGTCAAGGGGTGAGTAAAAATGCGTGAATCAGTAAGGATGATAGTTGTTTTAACATTGATTTCTATGGTATCAGCGGGTATATTATCGCAGGTATATAACTATACATTTAGCATTATCCAAGCTAATTTAGCTCGAGAGTTAGAAGTGAGCATTTTCCAAGTACTACCAGGTACCCAATCAGTTCGATCGATAGATACGGGAGCGAGTACATTTGTAGAAGACGATCGATCTAGCTTGCGAGCGCAGGAAGGTGATATACCTCTGTCCCTTTTTGAGGCATTAGACGAAAAAGAGCAGCCCATTGGATTTGCATATGTAGGTGAAGATTCGGGGTATGCTGGGATTATTAAGGTGTTGGTCGGGGTAGACGTAGTAACAAATCGTATTACTGGCATAAAGATCCTAGAGCATGTGGAAACACCGGGATTAGGATCCCGAATCGAGCAGATAAACTTTAGATCCCAGTTTGAGGGTAAAACTATTAATGATTCCATCGCTCTTGGGCAGGACATCGATAATATTACTGGGGCCACCGTGTCAGCTAGGGCTGTAACAGACGCAGTCCGGAATGGTTTCTCCCGAGCTACGCAGGTATATAAGGGGGAACGATAATGAGCCGAATAATTAAAGATTTCTTACGGGGCTTATGGGATGAAAATCCAGTTTTTCGCTTATTAATTGGTTTATGCCCTGCACTCGCGGTAACTACAAGTGCACTTAACGGAATGGCTATGGGGTTGGCCACCTCCTTTGTCTTGATTTCTTCAAGCACGATAGTCAGTGCGTTGAAGAAGATCATCCCGGGCAAAGTGCGAATTCCTGCTTACATTATAATCATTGCGACATTTGTGACCATCGTTGATCTCTATATGAATGCGTTACTCCCCGATGTTCATCGGGTTTTAGGTCTGTTCATACCCTTAATTGTTGTAAATTGCCTGGTGCTCGGGAGATCTGAAGCCTACGCATCGAAAATGCCTGTTACTTGGTCTATCGTTGATGCCGTGGGCATGGGTATCGGATTTACCTGGGCGCTGACATTATTAGGTGGTATACGGGAGTTGTTAGGAACAGGTCAAGTGTTTGGTATCACCCTATTAGGTGCTGGATTCACTCCTTGGCAAATAATGACACTGCCCCCGGGTGCCTTTATCTCCATAGGTCTATTAGTAGGGC
>SKHL01000032.1 GCA_007116995.1 Limnochordia bacterium | reverse complement strand
GTTCTAAATATCTTGGACGATACCCACTTGCAGAAACAAGGGCATAATCCTTTTGGGTAAACTGCTCAATCATTCTGCGCACTCGCCCGGTCAAACGTTGCTCTGCTTCCTGATAACACTGGGTTAAAATATCTTGGATAGGATCATTTCCTAGCTGCTCCCAAAACCGTCGCAACACTTCATGAATCAACTGCCCTTCCTCTGGTGCTGTGATTTCATCATCAGCAACTTCATCCGCTTCTAGCTTTAATATTTCACTACAAAAGAAGCGATATGGGCAATCGGCATATAGATTGAGCCGGGAGACAGAGAGTTCTCGTTGTTGATAAAAGGAAGCGAGAACATCACGGATCGATGAATCGTGCAATAGACCGTTACTAGGAAACCACTTAGACGCTCCTCCCCGTTTCGGCTGTTCCACTTCTATCCGGAAAGATGCCTGCGGTAAAATAGGTGATCTCATGTTAGGCTTTCCTTCTAAGTCTCCTTGGGGATAGGAAACGTAGACTTGGCAAGCTGAATAACCGATCTGCTCAAACACCACCTGATCGTTATGGGTCTGCATTTCCTTAGTAATCCAATCAAACTTGGGTGCTTTTGGGAAAACAGCCTCAATCATACCAGGTACATACAATATGTGAAAATCCATCCCAATGGCCATCTCTAGTGTAGAAATGGATACCTTCTGCACAAAGCTGCGGGCTTGTGGTAAGCGATACCCTGCAAATGCTGTCTCTAGCAAACTAACAAATTGTGCAAAGCTAAGCAATTGACTACTCATAGCAAACCCGCTACAGATATGATTTATTCCCTCACAAGCCTGTAAATGAGTGGCCCACTGGTTACCGGTTTGCGCTGGCCACTTTTGGGGAGGAAACACAGCTAACAACTGATTTAGATTCTCCACATGCTCATTTAACGGCAGGTTTTTGTTTAGATGCTTGGCATTATTTAATATAGTAAGCACGTCACTCCACCCGGGAAACCTCCCTAGGTACTCCTGCCAGGCCGATAAACCACGCAAAGGAGGTGCTAGTTTCAGAGCTCGCCTCTCGCTTTGTCCTAACAGGAATGGAAATCCCCAACCAGGAGCTGTCAGCTGTTGTAGCATGTGTTTTGGCCACTTTGCTATGGTTGCTTGTAATAACGTTAATACCGCCCGCCCCATGGGTACATGGGTTAAGGCCGGTGCTTGGTTGACCCAAGGTATATCGTATTCATCTAAAATGGGTATTAGCAAAGGTAAATATCGATCCATTTGAGGAAGAGCTATTCCTAGTTTTTCTGGATTCTCACCCCTCAGAATAGCTTTTTTAAGTTGTTTAGCAATATAGTGAATTTCTACTATTGGGTCTTTTGCTACAGCGGTCGTTATTTCGGCCCTTGTTTCCCTAAACCCTTTCACTACTGTGGGTCGATCCGCAGTAATTAGCCGAACAAACCGTTCCTCTTGCGGGTTTAATTCTCCTAAATAGTATAACTCAACCTCTGATATTTCCGCCTGAAGCTGAGATTGGGGCCAATACTGCATGGCCATTTTTAGCTGGGTTGCCTGATCCCACACACCCATAGCCTCTAATCGCTGGTAATAGTCTCCATATAAAAGCATAATTTCTTCTGCCTCAGCATCTGGCATCCTATCAATCACAGAGCCATCCATAGCGATCCGTTGAAATAATGAATGTAAGTCCCGCAAAAATCCGGAAAACTGCAACACAGGTTGGAAGTACTCCAACTCTGTTTGATGATGCCATATTCCTTCTCCCACCGCTAATATCTCTAATAAGGAATTCTCGCGATAAGGCGCTCCTTTCTCCTTAAGCAAGCTCGATACTAGACCAGAAATGGAAAAAGGCCGCAATCGCTGGTTCTCTCGGAGAGACGATTGCCGCCATTTACGTGCTAGCGTTTGGTGGGGAACTAGACATAAGGTATGCATCGCATCCACCTCTTTTCTTAAAGAAAAATATCTTCTAGTACCTGGGCCACACCATCTTCATCATTAGTCTCAGTTGTAACATAATCTGCCTCTTTTTTTACAGTCTCTGAAGCATTCAACATCGCTACTCCAAATCCTGCTTGCATAATTAATTCTCTATCGTTCACGTCATCACCGATGGCAACCACTTGACTAAAATCTAACTCTAATTCCTTTAAGACAACGGAGACACCACTAGCCTTTGAACATTGACTTGCCACAAAATCTACCCCTAAATAGAGGGGAGATGAATACACCGTCAAAGCAGCTCCATCTCCATAGACCTGAAACCAACGAGCTAGCCTTGGTTGAATGTGAGTCAGCGTATCTAACACCGCAAATTTTACCACAGCTTGTCCGAACTCGACGGTATCCGCAACAAAAACCTGATCATCAATATCGGCTAGAAATTGTGCCTTGGTCTGCAAAAAATCTCGAGCCAACATACCGATATTCCCCGCATCCTCTCCCCGATACACCAAATGGGGAATCCTTGCCTGAACCAGTTCCTGTTGTAATTTTTTGGCTAATGTAAGTTCGATTCCCTTTGAAAAAAGAACCCGCCCATCATGGGGATGCAGAATCACTCCACCATTATGGGCTATAATGGGAATATCAATATCTAACGCCTTAGCCCAAGGTAGTGCTGCAGTAGGGCGCCGGCCAGTAGCTAGTGTAACATAGATGCCTTGTTGACGAATGGCTTTAATCACCGATCGCACTCTAGATGACAATTCTTGCTTTGATGTTAATATCGTTCCATCTATATCTAAAACCACTAAGCGATAGTTCGTACTCACATTGATCCCTCCAACCCTCTTACTCTACAACATAAGGGGTGGTATACCTAACGTTTTTTACAACCACACAGATACTTGGTCGCGATCCATCTTATTTATACACTCTTTCAGCTTGCCATTTAGGTATTTATCCTCCCTAGTGGTATTGCGTATTTGGCGCAGCAAATCAATGCCCCGTCGGAAGGCAAAAATCAGATCCCCTTCGTCAATTGGAGAGTCTTTCAATACATTCTCAAAGGAATCGCCCTGAGACCAACGATATGCAAGAATCGCGATATGGTCGTTAAATTGAACAGTAGAGGTGCCAAGGAACTTCTCCTCAAGCTTGTTAAGCTGAAACATGCTCTTATGGATGGAAGTAAAATCTAACTTGTGACTGATTTTCGTCTCATTTTTACGAGGCTCATATCCGATGGAGACAGCCATGGCATTTAATTCAGCCATGCTGTACTTATGGACTAATCCGTCCATGAATAGTTCCGTCACGAGCAACTCTTGCCCATGGATCTGGCTAGCAAATGCCCCTGCGGCCGTTAGTGTATCTCCCTGCAAGTAACCAAGAGATGATAGTAGTGTTTTCTTGTCCTGGAATTCTTGATAATAGCGTTCCTGGGGATCTAGCATTTTCTCTTGTTTAAGCAGACGATGGTATCGAGCCACTAGTTTTCGATATAGTTTCCCTACATGACGACAGTCCCGTTGTTCTTCTTTACTGCATTGCTGCTTCTCTACATCCTTTAGGGAGTTACGAATCGTCGCGATCTGTTGCTTCAGTCGTCCCTTACGACGAGGATTTCGCTCTGTTGCTAACTGATCCTCATAGTTCGACTGTTTCCGAATTAAACGGTCATATATAAAGGGACAAGCCTCTACATCCATGTGCTCACAGTAGCGTTCAATTTCATCTTTTACCTCCGTTAAACGTTCCCGGACGCGACTTCGTTCATCAAGCGCTTGATAGGTAGCAAAGTTTTTTCCCAATAGCAGATATATCTGGCTGTCATCGTAGTTCTTAATCAAATTAAGAATCGAGTTATACGTTAAGGTGAATTGACTCTGTAATGGTTCTATCTGAGATTCCTTCATGCTTGGTAGTTCCTGGGGATCAAAATAGTTAATGTCTAACAAAGTAAAGACAAACCCTTGCGTATCGATACCACGCCGTCCAGCGCGTCCTGCCATTTGGAAATACTCGCGGTTAGTGATGGCGCGAAATGAGACTCCATCCCATTTGGTACTAGAATCAAAGCATACCGAACGACAGGGGAAATTCAACCCCACTGCAAAGGTCTCTGTACAATATAACACAGAGATTAATCGATGGGTAAATAGCTCCTCTACCACATCCTTAAGGGCAGGAAGCATCCCAGCATGATGATAACCGATCCCTCGTAAAACCAGCCGACGTAAGCTCGTCCAACGATCACTAGATATCTGAGGATATCGGGCCGCTACCTGAGAAACTATGGTGTTGACTTGATCTTTCTCCCCGGGAGTAAGGAAATCATAGTGGTCTCCTAGTTCCAAAGCATTCATCTCCGCCTTACGACGACTAAACGTAAAGAACAAGCACGGCAAATACTCATCTTTAATCTGGGCAATTAAATCCATGTGCGATGTGCTCGCTACTTTTTCCCGTTCCCAGGGAGGCAGCCTATCCTGCTTAGCCCGGAGTTTGCGATAGGACTTTTTCACCTTTGCTAAGGTGGTTACCCCAAGACTCTTTTCAAATAGATAATGCTCAAGAGGTACAATGCGCTGAAAGTGGGTGACGATCTTCACCTCTTGCTCTTGGATGCCCCCGATCCACAGGGCTAATTGATCCACATTAGGAATCGTGGCACTCAGACCTAAAAACCGCATTTTTTCAGGCATAAATATTAAGCTTTCTTCCCAGACACTTCCCCGTTGGGGATCATCGATATAATGAATTTCATCAAAAATAACATAATGCACATCGTCCATTCGCTCAGGTGACTGCTGCAGTAAATTGCGAAATATCTCCGTAGTCATTATTAATACAGGGGCATCTGGATTAATTACAACGTCGCCCGTTAAAATGCCGACGACATCTTCGCCCATATGGGCTTTAAATTCCTTGAATTTTTGATTGCTAAGAGCTTTAATAGGCGCTGTATATACCACACGCCCACCAGCCTTATACACTTTTTCGATCACATAATCGGCGATTAGCGTCTTACCCACACCTGTTGGTGCGGCCACCAACACCGAGTGATTTTGATCAATATATTCAACTGCTTCACGTTGAAAGGGATCCAACGTAAATCCGCGATAAGTTAGATTAATTTCTACACTAGACAAAAGGATCCTCCTTAATTAAGAAGAACTAAGTTAATGAGGTGATGGTTATGAATAGTATGCAAAAACATATTCACTATTTAGCTGTGACCATAGGTCCACGGGGATCTGCCAGCAAAAACGAAGCAAAAAGTGCTACCTATATCCAAGAGAAACTCTCCAACCTAGGTTATGCTGTTACGCTTGACCCCTTTTCCACGATTAATAGCTTCTCACCCGTTCAGCTTATTCTTATCGGTGGGTTTGTGCTAAGCAGTAGTCTCTTTCTAATCCAGCCCATAATCGCCGGAATAGTCGCTATAGTCTTTCTCTCCCTATACATGCTAGATATTAATACTCGTTTTAGCATTGCCCACTTTCTTCCCAAAAAACAAAGCCAGAATGTACGGGCTCAGTTACCTGCTAGTCTTAATACTAACGGAACTATTCGTACTAAAGTGGTCATTATGGCCCATTATGATTCATCTAAAGCAGGTCTTAACTTTCATCCCCGCTTAGTAGCAGGATTTCGCAACTCCTTCTTGCTTATAGTTACTTCTATGGTGATGATTACTTTGTGTACCGTTTTAGGTGCAATAGCCATGTGGCAAGGCCGAACGACCATGCCGTTTTTCTACGCCTTAACTCCATTTGCCATCTACCTGTTCGTCGTAACAGTCATGCTAATACACCGCGAGCTATTTGGCAACGTTACTCCCGGTGCCAATGATAATGCCAGTGGAGTATCTGTACTGCTCGGGGTTGCCAAAGAGCTAATCCCTAATCCACCTCAGCACATAGACATCGAGTTCTTAGCCACAGGAGCTGAAGAAGCGGGAATGTTCGGTTCCTTGAACTATATCAAAAATTATGGTATTGTAAATACCCTCTTTATAAACTTAGATAACCTAGGCACAGGTGACCTATTTATCACCACTAGCGACGGAGCCTTGCGAAAATTCTCCGTAGATCCCAAGCTTTTGGCGATTACCCAAGAGTGCATTTATACCGCTCCTACCTTGCCCGTAGCTTGTCATGGTTATCACCTGCTTGCCACGGATGCAACTCCCATCCTAGCGAGAGGTGGACAAGCTATCAGCATAATGGCTCAGGATAAACAAGGACTGTTACCGAACTGGCATTGGAACACAGACACGGTTGAGCACATTAGTAGTTCCAACTTGAACACCGCCAAACAACTTGTGCTACGAATGATCAAGAGTTTAGATAGACCGACCTAGCGAAATTTCCGCCGCATAAGAACTAGACGATACAGTATCACCCATACCCACTGTGCTAACAGGATTAGGGATCACATGAGCTGGAATCACCAATAAATAGTGATCTTCCATTTCCATGATCCCGGTGTTAGCGAAGTCATCGAAGATAGGCAAGCCTTTTGCTATGCCTTCTCGCATAAACATCTCTACCTGTTTCAGTCCAATGTCTGATAATGGGTAGGAGGCCATTTCATTAAGCGTCTCTCGAGGAACCGCACCACCGTGTTTTGCTTTGATTCCATTGACACAGGATGCGAACAAGCAAGCTTGCCGAACATATTCAGGTCTAATAGAATATGGTTTAGCAAGAATAACAACATAATATCCTAAATTATGGAGTTGAATTCTAGGCACCCTAAACATATGAAAGATAGCTAGAACTCCTTGATATAAACTATAGGCCCGTTCATGATGACGTATTTCTGCCGCGATCTCCTCAAATCCTAGCTCGCCTAATAACCGCTGAATTTCGTTTTCATTAATGCCAAAACTACTAAATTCAGGAACGAGAGCCCGAAGCAAAGCAACTTCGTCTTCGCCATCTTTCATCGGTACATACTCAAGATGAAGTTTCAGTTCCCGATTTTTCTCGGTCAGTGCTCGTTTTTGTTTCAAACTAAGGTCGATATAGTCATTGATGGTATCGGCCCGACCTTCGATTCGGCCATGGTGATACCCAGCCATAAAGCCAACCTCAAATTCAGTCCCTAATTGGGGTAAGTATTGCTCTACCTTCTGATCGAATCCCATAGCTGCTTTGGGATTTCGAGTCCCTAATATGACCCGATTGGCTCGAGGTGTAGTGAGCGTATCCAGTCCGAAGGTATATGTAACCCCCTTTGCATACTCAAAGATAAAATTCACCTTAGTCCATTGGTCATTCACTGCATCGCTAGTACGTACCCATTGTACCCCATTATGAATCTGTGGAAACATGACCTTAGGGTGGTAGGCGTTTGCTTGCCGTGCCGATAGAACTGGATTATAGACATAGGATTTAGCTCCTAAGGCGGCCATTTGATTGGCAATGATGCCTGCTTGACCACCCATGGCTTCCTGTCTGTCTGGAAACGCCTGCTCAAAGAAGGGAGATAATTGAATATCCACTATACCATAAAAGGACTTTCCGCCTGCCATACACTCCTGGAGCAGGGCCAAAAACTCTGTACTGGTCGTTATAGGCCATACGTTTGTTGGATCATTAGGTCGGTCATAGAATACTCGCGGGTCCTGCTGAAAAATCTCCTTGATTCTCTCAGGAGTCACCTTAATAACTACATCAATATTGGAATTAAAGGCGGCAAAGACACCGCAATCGATGGGTGTTTCTATGGCCTGTTTCACTAACTTACTCCAACTCATTGCTTTCATTCCCTCCCAATGGCATTCTTTACCATTATTCGCTAAAAAATCTTCCTTCCCTCCAAAAAATGAGAAAGAGACCTAATCCATTTATATATGTACACCCTTGAGCGAGCCCGTATCTACTTGTATGTTTCCCGTCGCTGCACAGCTTTGTGCAATCCTGCATTTTAGCTCTATTTTATTGAATTATTTACAGCATAGACCAGGCCCGATCTAACATGCGCTTACAGTGGGCGATGACCCAGCGTGGGTGTTCATTATATAAGGAAC
>SKHL01000111.1 GCA_007116995.1 Limnochordia bacterium | reverse complement strand
TGGTTGGCTACTGCCAGCCCCCATAGCGGACTTTCACCGCCTAGCTATGTGTCATGCGTGGCACACCGACAAAACCAACCCTGATAGGAATCAAGGTTCTTTTCCCGCTTTATGTAAAATAATCATGGGCTAAAGTGAATCGATAAGCCGAGTTCTGTCGTGAATGATCATCTATCTAGGATGCTAGTCGCCTAACACCTCATGCAGCCAACCCGAGAGTATACCGGAACGGGCAGCTCCTTCTCTCCTATTTGGCCTTGCTCCGAATGGGGTTTGCCTAGCCAACTAGTCACCTAGCTGCTGGTGAGCTCTTACCTCACCTTTTCACCCTTACCTACAATCGTAGGCGGTATATCTCTGTGGCACTTTCCTTAGGGTTGCCCCCACTGGGCGTTACCCAGCATCCTGCCCTATGGAGCTCGGACTTTCCTCAGGATTGCTCCCGCGATCACCTAACTCACTTAAGCAAAACTAGTATACCACATCAGGCTAAACAACTCAACTAAAGATCATTCCCAATTCTAACTGCGTGTGGCACCTAATAGATCCCGATACGTATCGGCGTCCATTCCAATATCTACTTTCTTACTCACTACATCGGAGCCTCTTTCTCTTGCACAATTCACACATCGCTTTGTTTGAGGCAAAGCTGCTATTCTCTCTGGAGGAATCACCTTACCACATATCGTGCATTTTTGTTTTTCCATCCTGTTCTCACCACCTCGACATGTTAGATATAAAGAAAAGGGTTATCTCCATTACATCCCTGTATTACTGGCAATTCAGGTAATTGTTCCTGCAAATACCGAGCTATTTTTGGCATCATAATCCGCTCAGTTGCGAAATGTCCTGGATCAATTACTGCCAAACCTAGTTGAGTAGCTTCTAATGCTTCGTGATACTTAATGTCTCCAGTTATTAGCACATCAGCGCCTACAAACGCAGCTCGATGAATAAGATCTCCACCAGACCCTCCACAAATAGCCACTTTTTTACACATCTTGGACTCTTCCCCTACATACCGTAAATTCGGGCCTAACAAGGCGCATATCTTCGCAATAAGCGTTCTTAAGTCAACAGGTTCTATGTACCCTACTCGCCCTAAGCCAGTTATACCATCATCGTCTAAGGGTGATAATACTTTACTATCCCTGAGTGCGAATTCCTCTGCTAACCAATGGTTTAGTCCCATAGTAGCATGATCTAGATTTGTATGACTGACATAAACAGCCATCCCATTCTTTATTAGTGTATGCAACAACTGTCCAAGAGGGATATCTGATCTTAGGTGCTTTAACGGTCGAAAAATCAAGGGGTGATGAGCGACTATTAAATCAGCCCCATCCGCGATAGCTTGTTGGACAAGTTCCTCTGTTATTGTTAGGGTTACAAGAATTTTACTGATACTAGTGTTAGAGTCACCTATTTGCAGTCCTACGTTATCCCACGATTCAGCCAAGTGCTTTGGTGCAAGCTCTTCCATCACAGCTAAGACTTGAGCAACTTTGTATGACATGCGATCACCTGCTTCCATTGATCGATTTCTTGCTGCAATAAATGATGTCGGTTCCTATGTTTGTTTCTATCTAGCTTCATCTCAATCGCCTGTAGGCTGTGCAACTTAGATAAAAGGTATCTATGAACAACTATGTCTGTATTTAACAGTAAGTGAGGGCCTATCTGTAAGAGCAGTCGAACCCCAATATTAGGATATGCTGAATACAGATGAGAGGGAATTCCTATTTTTTCGGTAATAACGGTCATATATCGGTAATACTTCCGATCCTCTTCGACTACCCATTCCTTAGTGATGCCTAAACCTTTCTTAAATAAGAACTCTCGCAGAACATGACTTCCAATCATGGGTTGAAATAAATAGGATGAAAAGGAATAGATTTTGACTCCCGCCTCTTTCAGAATCTGTTTCATGGTCTGACCGCTCATGCCTGCTATTATTATCATCCCTACTTCACCTGGACAAATAGGATCTAGTCCGTTACCTAAGCGTAAATCCACTTGAACTTGGGAACGCTCAATATTTCTTAAGCATTGAAGGTATGGTCCCGAAGATATTTCTGTGGCAATTGGCGTGGGGAAACCTCTTTTCCCCAGTTCAATCGGTATATAACCATGATCCGATCCAATGTCCGCTACCTCTGTCCCCGCAGGAATAATTTGGAAGATTTCGCTTAATCGTTTTGGCAACATAAGATCACCTTAAGCTCTCTTTAGAATTGTTCGACTCTTACTGCGTATTTCCTGCAAAAAAAGAAATCTGAGTCTAAATATCATAGATAAACCAGAAACCAAAGCTTCCGTCTACAAAGGAGCCTTGGTTTCATAGAAAAATTCCTTGTACCAGCTAGTCCTAGCAAAACCCCATCTCTCGTATAAATTGATGGCTCGGGAGTTGGACTCCATTACTGTAAGATAAGCCTGGTCATATCTAGTTCGAATTAGCCGCAAACAATCGCCTAGGAGAATACTGCCGTACCCTTTTCCCCACTCTCTAGGGTGTACCGCCAAAGAGTCAATCTCATCTTGATAGAGTAGATATGCTCCAATTAATCTATCTCCATCCCAAAATGCCTTGAATCCTCCTTGTGAGTCGGCGTAAACTAATTCCTCATACGCTTCATCAGGAAAGTTTTCGTACCAATTAAAGGGATAGAATCTGTTTTCCTTACGGATTTGGTAGTAGGCCTGTCCAAACAGTTCTTGGTATTGCTTAAATGCTTTAGGATCGAAATCGGTTCTCTTTAATTCATGCTTGGAGGGAGAGAACTCACTACTATTATGGGTATAGCCCAACACAGATAACTCTTGGTGGAGACCTTGTTCACTTAGAACCTGAGTTAACCTATGATTGCGACCATTTAGGCTAACAAACAAACGCCGTTCTGGGTGACTTACTATTGCCTGTTCTAGTAGTTGCCACACACAATCCAGAACCCTATCTTCCAAGGTATACTCATCAAAGGAAAGATAGGCCCGCAGTGATTCTTCCTGATAGAGGATTGCTAAGACCCCTAGCACTGCCTCTCCTTTAATAAATAAATAACACCGCTCAATCTTGTTTTGGTGATAGGCATCTTTGTACTGACCAGGAACGGGCCGTTCTATGGCTTTGAGCAAACCCATCGCCGGTCTAATCTCACTTAAAGATCCAATCTGGACTAGTTGCATCTTCCTCCCCCATCTCTAGTGAGAAGGACAATATGTCCTTCTCTCAAGGGTAATACTTATACTTTCTGATATTGCAAGAAAAACTCTCGGGGCTATCGCACCAATCGACTAATCTTCTTGAAGGCATCACCTTGAGCCACCTGGATGAGCTCGAATAGAATCATCTCTGTACTAGTGAGTCCTACTTCGTTACTTCTTAATTTATCTAACGCGATCTCTTTATTATAGGCTTGCCGCGAAGAAACTCCATCTGCTACAACCTCCACCTCGTATCCTTTGGTTTTTAGTTCCATGACTGTTTGGTACACGCAGATATGAGCCTCAATCCCACATACTATGACTTGCTGCCTCCCTGACTCAGCTAACGCCTTGGTGAAGCTTTCGTTTTGGCAGCAGCTAAAACAAACCTTTTCTACTGGTGTCTGCTCCGTGAGTAAGCTACTAAGTTCGGGCACAGTAGCCCCAAGACCCTTGGGGTATTGTTCATTCCAAATAATCGGCACCCCGAGTATCTTCATCCCAGTGATTAGTTTCTGTAAATTTCCTACCAGCTCTTCCTTTTCATGTATCACTGGTATTAGTCGCTCCTGTACATCGATTAAAACTAACACCGTGTTCTCTTTGATAAACATACCATCAACTCCTGATACTAATCTAATGGCACCCCTTCATTCACAGAGGGATAAGCTCAGATATCTTAGCCTCTAGAATTAATTGATGCAACCGCTTTACCTGCATACAAAAGGTCTCAAACCTAGCTTCAATCACAGGAGGAAAGACATTGCCATCGGTCTCAATCGCTAAAAAGGGAAGTGGACCTTCCTGGGACAGAATAGACGCAACCAGTTTCGGATCCTTAGTCAGTGTAGCCTTATGACTACGAAGAGACTTATTTATCACAGATTCCCCAATTCGATTAGGCATACAGCCAAAGGGTCCTAATGCCAATACACCTGCTGCGTGATCAACGATCTCAGCGAATGTGCCTCCAATGGTTAAAATCGCTTCACCAGTCAACTCCTGATTCATTAACTCTTTACCATAGTCTAGATACTGCTTAATGTCCATTGGTTGTGGACTAACTAATCCCGATTTTGCCAACAAACTACGTATCTGCTTCTCATAGGTTCGTTTGATCTGGGTTGACAAGCCCATTTCTATTCTCTCCCTGGTCGTAAGATTGTTGCCTAAGTGTTGGTGATAGCGGATATGATCAATGTAGTACATCCATTCAGAAATCGGGGCTACATGGGCGATAATTCCTCTATCGGATAGTTTTTCTACTAATCCCTGACGGGCAAACTCGTCTTGGCGAACATAGATCTCCCCTGTGATAAATACCTTGGGGACTTGATCCGGTTGGGCGGACAGTGAGTGTGCCCCAAGATCTGTGGCCACGCGTCCGAGAATCTGCTTAACCTGAGGCCAGGGTTTATGCTCTATTGCCGCTATTAATTGAACCTGGGCCTGTTCAATACTGGTCATAGCTGCTTCCTTATCTTCAGCTAAGGTTCGCAATGCATTACGTAAATCATCGAAAATATCAGCGATTAGCATCGCACCCCAAGCACGCAGCATTATTTTTTTGCTTAACCCGGCATAGCTATTTTTGGCTGTTAGAGACAAAAATGCTACATTCGGGATCTGCTGGGTTTCAACTAGTTGCTTCATCAACACATTATACTGGCCAAAACGACAAGGTCCGGAAGCAGTGGGCATAAAATATACTAAGAGTTCACCTTGGTCTTCTCTCTCTGTTACATGCTGCAACAAGCTTCCGATCGTGAGCTGAAGAGGTAGACACTCCTTACAGGATGAATTTGCCCGTCCGTATTTCAATTCCTGCTCCCCTGGGGCCGGACAAGCACTGGCACGGATACCACAGGAACGCAAGGTTGCCGCTAATATCTGACTAGCAAAGTCACCCATGCTAGGAATTAATACGTGAACGCGGGGATCCTCTAGGCGATGAGGAACTTGATTCGAGTCATAAATCAGCAGCTGGTTATCTTCAAACCGTACCTCTGCGGCTCGAAACCCTATGACAGGCTCTAGAGCTGGCGGATCCGTTTTATGATAAATATCAACAATATCTAAAAAGGCTTCAATCCGAGTATCTAACCCAGCATCAGCTGTATGACTATCTAATTCTAAGGTCAAGGAAGGCTTATCCCCCATAATTTTCCGAAAATAACTGATGATAAACGAGTCTGGGCCACAGCTAAAGTTCGTTAGAAACACCCCATATAACTGAGGATGATTCTTCACAAACTTTGCAGCCTGCAAAATCGTCTGACCGTAACTCCAGTACATAGATTCTTCGGGTTCCTCCGTGTGAAAAGGCAAAAAATCATAAGGGATAATCAGTTGCCCACGAGAAGCAAACTTATGTGGGATACCCATATTTGTTAGACTAGTAAATGCGTTATAAGGCCGTCCAAACAAGATTATTGCACTCTTCTCCGGATCTGCGGCTAACTCGTCTAGCAATCTTAGTCCCTCCATCTTCATCCGATCCGCCAAGGTGCTCTGTGCTTCCTTCGCCTTCTGCCAGGCTTGTTCCACATCGAATTTCGACGACCCTAGATAATCCTGGGCACATTGGCTCATCGCTTTCTTAACCAATATCCAGTCTTCAGTAAAGTCGAGTACGGGTGTGAGCATTCGTTCAGAACAGGTAGGAAAGGTAGCCTTAAGATAATAGGGCTCGGCTTGAGCTAAAGGACAAACCACACCTTCGAATTGATCCTCTGACTGCATATAGCGAATTTGAGGCATCCAGAGATAATCCCAGTCCTGCACGGCCAGATCCGCCATCAATCCATGCGCTACTTCCACTGGATAACAAAAAGCCGCTCCTTGGCTCTCGATTCCTTCCGGTACAATTCGGTTAGGCTTCAACACAGAATACCCTAACTCGGCAAAGAACGTTGAGAACAAGGGTGTAAAATTATAGCTAGACAAGGCTTGGCTGATGGCGATAGTACCCTTTGTTGGTCGATTCGATTCTCTAGATACGCTAACCCATTGCTCCCGCGCAACCACCTTGTTGAGACTAGCAGTATCAAATTGCTGATCTTTGATTAGATTGACATAGCGATTGCAGGCCCCACCGAAGGGGTATTTTTCGCCATCAATTTGATAAATAGCAATTGAGCATTTACGATCACACTTCTCCGACCCACCTGGACATACGAATGTTCGTTCTAGGTCAACATCACGTTGGACTAACTGAGCCAAATCAACGGATTGCTCAGATAGAATGCCGTTCTCAATTCGTTGCAACGTTTCCAGAGCTACACCAAACGCTCCCATCAGACCGGGTTCAGGAGGAACTACGATCTGTTTTCCTAGTAATACAGACATGGCGATGGGAACCGCGCGGTTATAACAAACCCCACCCTGCATAAAGATGCGCTCTCCTATTCTACGGTTACTCTTAACTCGATTATTATAGTTTTGACATACAGAATAAACTAGTCCAGCACAGATATCACTGATGTCAAGACCTTCATGGGTCGCCACTTTAATATCACTACTAATGAAAGCAGCACATTGATCATTAAAGTTTGGTGGAGTCATCCCTTGCATGGCATAATCAGCAATTTTCATAGTGGTAATATCTAAGGACTCCTTGGCTGCCTCTTCTAAAAACGACCCAGTACCCGCCGAACAGGCTTCATTCATAGCATAATCAGCAGGCACTTTATTACTGATCAAAGTGTATTTGGCATCTTGACCGCCTATCTCTAAGATTGTATCAACTTGATCGTCAAAGTAGACTGCGGCAGTAGCGTGGGCGATAATTTCATTAATCACAGCGGCCTTTAATGCATGTAACCCAGCAATTTGCCGTCCAGAGCCGGTTACTCCTAAACCAATGATGTCTATATCTTGACAACACTGTGTTAGAATCTCCTGGTAACACTGGCGAGATGCATTGACCGGATCCCCGTTCGTACGTAAATAAACAGAAGCCAATAAAGCCTGATCATGGGCTCGGAGCAACACAGCCTTAGTCGTAGTAGAGCCTACGTCTAGCCCGACCAAGCATCGATCCCCGGCTTTCGCTTCTCCTTTGTTCATTTGGTGAAAAGTGACTTGGGACTGGTAATCCGCCAATTTTGGCAGAGTCGCAAAGGACCGTTTTTGATCCTTAAGAATAGGAGCCTGTGTTAGATCCACTTCCTCTTGTTCCCGAGCCCATAGAGCGGCTCCTAATGCTTCAAAATATCCCGCTTCTTCTGGCACTATCAGCTTCTTAATCTTTTGTTCCAAAAACTCAACCATAATCCGATTCTTAGCAGTTCCACCAATTAAAAGAACGGTTTCTGCAGAAAACTTGTTTAATAGCTCCATGATCTTGCGGGACATCATTTGAGATAACCCACTAACCACTTGGGACTTAGGTTCTCCTTTGTTCAGAGCATGTGTACAGTCGCTTTTACAGAATACAGAACAGCGACCTGCAACAGAATGAGGATGCTCAACATCAGCGAGTTCCGAGGCCTGTGTAAGATCACATCCCATCCGTTGGATCTGCTGCAAAAAGAATTCGCCAGTCCCAGATGCACATTTATTCCCCGTATACACTTGAGCCATTCGACCATTGCTATCTAGCTCGTAAGCAACAAAAATCTCCCCACCTGCACTTACAATAGCATCACAGACCCCATATTTCGTCATCAGGTTGGCATAGGCTATCTCAACAGCTTCTGGCTCAGCGATCGAGGGTAGATTTACTCTATTTTTAAAGGCTCGTCCGGTAACGGCTAGGTGGGCGGCAGACTGATGCTTCTGAATGATATCTAGAAACGTCTCTCGGGTTTTCCCCTCATGAGGCCGGCTATAGCCGGTAATTA
>SKHL01000086.1 GCA_007116995.1 Limnochordia bacterium | reverse complement strand
CCAAAAGTCTACTTGCTTATATTTATCCTGTTCAGGGCAGGATAAGAGTGCACCAGGATAAGGAGGTGAAATTTAGATGGCACGAGGTTCAGGTAGTACTAATCAAAAAGTGGTCCCTCAAGCATATCAAGCATTAGATCAATTCAAGTATGAGGTAGCCTCTGAACTAGGCATTAACAACGATTACAAATCTGGTTATTGGGGTAACATTTCTTCACGGGAATGTGGCGCCGTAGGTGGACATATGGTTCGTCGTATGATCGCTGCTGCAGAGCAGTCACTAGCGGGTCAATCTCCTCAACAAGGATTCCGCAATAGCGGGTCTGGTTTTCCATTAGAACCAGATGCACAACAAGGTCAAAGTGTTGCACACAATCCTAACGAGCAACAAACACAATACTAGATACTCTTCGAAAAAGGCAGATACACTTTGGTGTTTCTGCCTTCTCACTTTCCTTCCATTACTGATGGGTATTCCCAGTTTAGCAGGTGTTATGACCGGTTATATTAGTAGTGGAGTCCGAGGGAGGTGACAAGATGGCACGCGGCAGAAAAAGCAGAAACCAGAAGTTAGTTCCTCAAGCGGCCCAAGCTATGGATAGATTTAAATATGAAGTAGCCTCTGAGCTGGGAATTAACTCAGAGTATGAGTCTGGATACTGGGGCAATATTTCCTCACGAGAATGTGGTTCAGTTGGAGGACATATGGTTCGGCGCATGATCGCCGCTGCTGAACAATCTTTAATTAACCAGCAGGGCGGTTTTGGCTCAGAGCCAGATGCTCAGCAAACTGGTTTCACTTCGGCCCAAAATCCTAACGAACAATAATAGGATCAGCAAAAGTCCCGATTTCGATCGGGGCTTTTAACTTTGTGTTAAGAATAACAATTCTTATTGACTAGGGCAGGTTTAGTTCAGTATAATCAATGCAATGCTATAATTTATGTTAAGGGGGGTGACAATACTAAATGACATGCCCGCAGAGAAAACGCGAAGTACGCCCAAATCGCTGTTTAACATGTGAATATTGTGGTGGGTTTAATAATGGGGGAGTTCTTTGCTTTAAGGCAAATCGCAAGCTAACCTATGACCTAATAGACAAAGCAGATATGTTTAATCGCAGACATACATAGGGACTCTTGCATTTTATAGAATTTGATGGTATAGTATTGAAGTAATCGTGGAGAATAGTGATGAATAGTGATGAATAGTGATGAATAGTGATGAATAGGGTTTACATGGAGCAAGCGATAATTGAAGCTAAGAGGGCTCTCGCTATTGGCGAAGTGCCAATTGGAGCGATTATTGTCAAAGACGAGGTTGTCATTGGTCAAGGCTACAACCAAAGGGAATCGTTGCAAGATCCGACGGCTCATGCAGAAATAATCGCCATTAAGCAGGCAGCCCGGACTTTAGGAACATGGAGGTTGACAGGCGCGGATCTCTATGTTACACTGGAGCCCTGTCCAATGTGTGCCGGAGCGATTGTCAATGCGCGACTACAACAAGTTGTATTTGGTGCTTATGATCTGAAAGCTGGTGCTGTGTCATCCCTAATGAATATAGTAGAAGATAAGCGTTTAAACCATTGTGTCCAGGTAATGGCCGGTATCTGTGAAGAGGCATGTAGCCAATTGCTAAAGGATTTTTTTCAGGATTTACGAACGCGTAATATCTATAATTCGGAGAGGTGACAGAGTGGCCGAATGTGGCGGTCTCGAAAACCGTTGGATGCCATTAGGTGTCCCGTGGGTTCAAATCCCACCCTCTCCGCCATTGACTTTCATAACTGTATAGATATCATGGAGAGATGCTGGAGTCTGGCTGAACAGGCACGACTGGAAATCGTGTAGAGGTCACAAGCCTCTCGGGGGTTCGAATCCCCCTCTCTCCGCCATAACATAAAAAAAGCGGTAGGTGGTAAACACTTACCGCTTTTCTGATCCTACTTATTAAGGGTTATTATTTTTGAGCTCAAATGTGACGCAGTCTGTTTCCTGGACAGTACTCGCGTCAGGTGGGCGAATTTCGATGGTTGATGCAGCACATACATTTCCGCTATGCCAATAGCTGCAACTATCAACGATACATTTTACCCTAGGAATTGGGTGCTTCTTTTCCATGGGATCCTCCTTAGGTTGAGATTGGTGAAGCCGTTTTTATTCTTCCTCTATAAGGCACTCCATATACGGGAGGATAAGATACCAGTCAAACACAGCGTTGATTTTTCCAGGTAAAAATGTTAAAATAACCTCGTAACAAAGGAGGGATTTGGTGCTAGAACAGTTACAAGCCAACGTTGAGCAGATTGTTGGCGAAGTCGTCATAGAGCAAGATCAGCAAGAGGACCTTATCATCGCTCAGGTTGAGGCTGTTAATGAAGACGTACAATTAACTATTCGTTGGGATGAAGATACTACCTACCTTATCAGCCACCTAGATTGTGGGTTTAAGGATGTTACACCTATTGTGCAGATCTGTAATTCCTTTGGAGATGAACTCGAGTGTGGCTCTGTTTTGTTTTCCAGCGACCACAATGGAGCTCTCATGGAAAATAATGGCTATGACAAGCAATTTATTTACTCTCTAGATCACAATGTGGATCAGCCCATCGACTACCCAGCATTAAATCAAGGTAGTGTGGAGCTATGCGCGTTTTTTGAGAATCTATTAGGGATCAATGTTCAGCTTCGTTGTCCTATTGATGAGCGACCTTATATTTACTCCATAGATTGGGAAGGGAACGTGGGCAGTTCCAAGTTCTCCTGTTATTTACACATTCACTCATTAACCCAAACGGCTTATCTAGAGGAGCTAGTGCTTCCTAAGCAATTCCGCAGACGGGGGATAGGGAGCATGATAGCTAATCGCTTAAAGCGACTAGTGTGGGAGAATAATTGCCGCTACTTGTATTTATCGGCCAAACGGCATGCGGAGAAGTTTTGGATAAAGCAGGATTTTATCTATATATTTAGATCAAACCTTCGCAATCAACGAAGACGCACCAGAGCACTGAAACGACAGCCTGGATGGGATCGGGTCTGGGTCGATGGGGAACCGATGCTTAAGCCGATATCCTATTACCGCAATCACCCTCAAGATGATTTGGACTTATTTAAGGCTCTGCAACACTGGGATCCGAATAGTGGAAGTTGTGGTAGTTCCCTTAGCTTGACAGGGCAGGTTGGATAGGATATAATGTTTTTGTCGTGCTAGACGGGGAGGTAGCGGTGCCCTGTACCCGCAATCCGCTATAGCGGGGTCGAAGTCCCATCGTGAGGATTGGTCTTGTAGAGTCTGGTCTAAACAAGTGGTGTTGAAGATTGGGTCTTGCGCAATAGGAATTCATGAACCCCGTCAGATCCGGAAGGAAGCAGCGGTAAGTGAAACCTCCTATGTGCCGCAAGGGTGCCTGGTTAGAGCTAACTGTTTGGATAACGTCTGGAAGATCCTTTCGAAGATGGGGGTACGACCTTTTTTATTTTCAAAAACTCTGCTGGGAGGGATATCGATGGCCTATGTATCGTTATATCGCAAGTGGCGTCCGCAAACATTTATGGATGTGGTAGGACAAACTCATGTAATTCGCACATTAGAAAATAGTTTGAATAACCAGCGAGTATCCCATGCGTACTTATTTGCTGGACCCCGCGGAACTGGAAAAACTACGGTAGCACGACTATTTGCAAAGGGTCTAAATTGTAGTGATGGACCTTCTGCTAGCTTCTGTGGTGAGTGTAACGAATGCATAAGCATAAGTCAAGGCAACTCTTTAAATGTAATTGAGATAGATGGTGCGTCTAATCGGGGAATAGAAGAGATTCGAGAATTGCGGGAGCAGGTTCGATATGCCCCAGCAGATGGACGATATAAGATATATATTATTGATGAAGTACATATGTTAACACCAGAAGCATTTAATGCTCTGCTTAAAACCCTCGAGGAGCCACCAGCACATGTGGTTTTCGTTATCGCAACAACAGATCCACAAAAGATTCCAGCAACGATTCTTTCTCGTTGTCAACGCTATGACTTTAAACGCTTTTCTATTGAGCAGATTTGTGAGCGATTACGAAAAGTATTGACCCCCGAAGGGATTCAGGCCGAAGGAAGTGCCCTTGAGATAGTGGCAGAACATGCCCAAGGAGGCATGCGTGATGCCCTAGGTATTCTAGATCAATGCTTGGCTTATTCTGATCGAATTAACCCAGACACTGTCAGTGAAGTGTTAGGTGTAGCAACACACGAGACGATTAACCAGTTTGTCCAGCTATTGGACAAAAAGGATACCACCAGCTTATTTCAGGTTATTCAAGAACTGTATGTGGCCGGGAAAGACCTGCCCCAGTTTGTAAGAGACCTCTTGCAGCACCTGCGACGATGCATGTTGGATGCTTCCAATTTATCAAAGGCGGGGATTAGTTGGGATAAAGGAAGATTACTCGAAGTAATTCAAGCTTTCACCCACTGTGAAAGGGAAATGCGCTATAGTACAGATGTGAATATTCCCATGGAGCTTACGATTCTTCACTTAATTGATATTCCAAGTGAGTTAGAATCCTTGCAGACTCAGATAGCTGACCTACAAGCGCAACTTACTAGTCTAGAAACGAGTGGAATTACTTACAATAGTAGCAACGGATCTACCCCAGAAAAATCGACTGCAGACAATGAGAAAAGGCCTCAAGTGTCTTTGACCAAGGGTGATAATCAGGAGAAGCTAAAACAAATTAGCGAGAATTGGGGCGAATTTCTGCAAACACTTCGAAATGAGCGCTTAGTCCAACCTGAAGCGTTTTTACGGGAGGGATTCCCTCTAAAGCTTAGTAATAATGTACTTATAATTGGATTTCCAAAGGAGCGAGGATTTCATCGCGCTAGTATAGAACAGGAGAAACATAAGGAGCCTGCGGAACGATTGATGGCGAAGTTCTTCGGCTCACAGCTAAGCATTGAATGCGTTACAGCTGAGGCTGATCAATACAAAGAAACCAGTGATTTAGGTAGTAGTCAAAAGGAATCCGCCAAACGAAGTGGAAGTAATTCAGAAGATACTAGCAAGAAACCAGCCAAGGAAGAGGTCAAAGCATCGAAGTCTCCAGCTGAGGAGAAACAGGTCGACTTAGATGAAAGTGTTAGTGCAGCGCTCCGGATTTTTGGTGGTAAAATTATTGAGATTAAGGACAACTAAAGATTTTCTAAGAAAGGTGGTTCGCTAAGATGAATATGCAAAAAATGATGAAGCAAGTTCAGAAGATGCAAACAGATATGGCCAAAACGCAAGAGGAACTCAAGACGAAAACAGTGGAAGCAACAGCTGGTGGTGGAGTCATTACTGTAGTTGCTAACGGGAGCTTAGAGATTACTGAAATTAAGATCAAACCAGATGCTGTTGATCCTGAGGATGTGGAAATGCTTGAGGATCTAGTATTAGCCGCGGTTAATGAAGCATTACGGAAAGCACAAGATATGGCCAATTCAGAAATGCAAAAGGTCACAGGTGGTCTCAATCTTCCTGGGATGCCGCCTGGGTTATTCTAGTGGTGCAGTATGCAAAGCCGTTAGCACGGCTTGTAGAAGAGCTCTCGAAATTGCCTGGCATTGGCCCGAAAACCGCCCAACGCTTGGCTTTCTATATAATTGGTGAGTCTCGGCAAGATGCACATTCCCTCGCAGCTTCTATTGTAGAGGCGAAAGAAAAAATTAGCTATTGTTCACAGTGCTTTAATCTAACTGATGTTGATCCCTGCCGAATCTGTACAGATCAATCAAGAGCTACGACTGTGATATGTGTCGTTGAAGAGCCTAGAGATATTATCGCTCTAGAGAGGACGAGAGATTTCAAGGGCATGTACCATGTACTCCATGGGGCTATATCTCCAATGGAAGGAATTGGTCCTGGTGAGTTGCGGATGAAAGAGCTTATGACCCGAATGACAGATAAAATAGAAGAGGTCATAATCGCTACGGATCCCAATGTAGAAGGTGAAGCTACGGCTATGTACTTGGCTCGTTTAATTAAACCTATGGGTATTAAGGTGACCCGGATGGCCCACGGTATGCCCGTAGGTGGTGATTTAGAATATGTAGATGAGGTTACCTTGAGTAAAGCACTAGAAGGGCGACGAGTGCTTTGATGAATAGAACTCACCCCATGTGCCATACTAAAACTATCGATTTTAGTGGGGTGGGGTGAGTTTGTTGGTGAATGTACTCAGCACTCGTATAGTTGGCATGGCCAAGCGATTATTAGTTGAGCAGGATCCGGTTGATCAAGAATTGAGTTCTCATGATGTAATCGATGCTATATTAGCGGCTAAGGAAGAATGGTTAGCGGCTAGAGAGTATTTTGATAATGCCACAGATCCAGATCTGATTGATCACGCAATCTTCTCGATTGAAGCTGCAGAACGCAAGTATATGTACCTGCTAAAACAGGCTAAGGACAAAGGTGTATTTCTTAATGACACGGATTTCCTAAATGGTCTCCACTGAAAATAACCGCTAGTTGTATCCCGTGCCCATGTGTGCCGAACTTCAGTTCAATTTATTCGATGGTGCTGCCAATGGTTGTTCGGCAACATGCGGGTCTACACTGAATCACTAATTTCTGCAACTAAGGACTAGTTATTAGCATAATCTGGCATTTGGTGCCATATGGTGTTAAGGACAAACCCTTTTTTGGAGGAACGCACATGGATATTACTGTGGTTATTGCCTATTTATTTGGACTGATTTTTCTCTATTTTATGACTCGGTTGTTACTTATACCCCTTAAGGTGATCGTCCGGTTGCTGATCAATGGTATTATCGGTGGGGTTATGTTAGTCGTGTTCAACTTAATAGGTGGATTCTGGGGTCTGTACTTAGCTATCAACCCTGTCACTGCACTAATTGCTGGGTTTTTAGGTTTACCCGGAGTCTTTTTGTTGACAGCTCTGCGCTATCTTTTACTGAATTAGATAGATAGCAGCCTAAGCCAATATAGACTTTACACATTTCGGCTGATCGTTTCTTGGATTATTGACGATGGTAGAAACAGGAACAGCAGTTAGATATTCATCGGGACAAGGGTATAATAAGGATAATAGCGTTGTGCTATCAGTGATATCTGGGTCAAGCCACTGGCACTCTGCTTCTCTAGTTAGGATAACAGGCATGCGATTATGGATGGGCTTCATAAACGAGTTAGGCTCTGTTGTAATAATTGTACATGAGTAATAATGGTCTCCTGATTTTGGTTTCCAACTGTCCCAAAGTCCAGCAAAAGTAAAGAGCTGTTGATCTTTAGGGAAGATGTACATTGGTTGTTTTTTTTTATTTTCTTTTTTCCATTCGAAAAATCCAGTGGCCGGAATTAAACAGCGTTTCGATGCGAGTAAGCGCTTATATGCTGGTTTTTGGTGAAGTGTCTCACTACGTGCATTTATCATATTGTGACCTATTTTTTTATCCGATGCCCAAAAGGGGACGAGGCCCCAATTGAAATATCCCATTCGCTGACTGTTCTTATCAGAAATTATACTTATCACTGGTTGGCTAGGCGCGATATTGTAGCGTGGGGTGTAATCTAACTGCATATGGGCAATGTCCGCAAATCTGTATGATAAGGTTTCCATATCACTGGTCAGGGTAAATCGACCACACATAAAAAGACCTCCTTTTATTTTCCTCACTTGGTAAACTAGCCAAAAACGCTAGTCTCCAAGTCGTCAACAAACTTCGAGTTTAGATTGTTCGATGGTGTCATCCAATTAAGCTTGGCGACATGAGGGTTTAGTCTAATAATAACAGATTTCTAGCAAAGTTGCGAGAAATACGGTCTAGTTCTAATTCATCTCAAAGGGTTGACAACGCAGGTTATAAGTGGTATTATTATTTTCGCTGGTTTAGTGAGTAGTGCTAAATGCCTATGAGAAATATTCTAAACTTGGTTAGGGATCTTTCCTTCGGAGAGACTTCGAACAAACCGCTACACTGTAAGCTAGCGGTACCTGATATTTTCATTGCAGGGTGCACTTTGAAAACTACACAACAGTATTAAGGGTAACATGTAAGAGTACTCTACAATCTTCTTATGCAAATAAGAGGATCGCAATGAGTTCTTGAAGCGT
>SKHL01000265.1 GCA_007116995.1 Limnochordia bacterium | reverse complement strand
TTACAGCCATGATATTTCTCCCCTTCCCTTATATACAGTTTTAGTCTGTTTATATGATGGTGTTAATGAAATTATACTGGATTTCTATGTATAAGTAAAATTGATATCTCTACTAAGGGGTATAATTATAAGTTATATAATGAAACCTAAGTAGAGTAAGGCAGTATACTAGGCTTGTTTCATAAGTAAAACGAATAGCTTGTCAATCAGATATAAGGTGGGGTTATCGTGACGGGGAGCATGGAGCTTTATAAAGTTTTCTATCTAGTGGCTAAAGCAGGTAGTATCTCTAAGGCTGCGAAAGAGTTGTTTATCACGCAGCCTGCTGTCAGTCAATCGATTAAGCAACTAGAGGAGAGACTAGGTGGGAAGGTATTTGTGCGGACCCCTAAAGGAATTAAATTAACAAGGGAGGGCGAAGTATTATACAAGCATTTTGAACAAGCCTATACCCTAATGGTCACAGCTGAGAATAGATTTTGGGAAATGCTTAATCTCATGAGTGGTGAAATTCGGATCGGAGCGAGTGATACTATCTGCAAGTATTATCTATTACCGAAATTAGAGTTTTTCCATCAGACGTATCCCGAATTACGAATCCAAGTCACAAATCGCACCACCCCCGAAACTATCTCTCTTCTTCGTGGGGGTGAAGTGGACTTAGCCATAATTAATCTGCCGATTAAATCGGATAATCAGTTGCTTGTGAGTGAGTTAATCACCATTCAAGACTGTTTTGTTGTTGGCGCGAAGTATAAGCATCTAACCAAACAGCCCATAGGGCTAAAAGAATTAGCAACCTATCCCTTGTTGTTGTTAGAGCAGGGTAGCAATACGCGCCAATACATTCAGCAATATGCAGCAAGTTTGGGTATCTCTCTTGAGCCTGAGATCGAGTTAGGGAGCATTGATCTCCTGATTCGGTTTGCACAAATCGGTTTAGGAATCGCCTATGTGGTAGGGGATTTCGTAGCACAAGAGATCGCAGAGGGACAGCTGTTTTTCGTGCCCCTGTTAGAAGAAATACCTAGTCGCAGTATCGGTGTGGTCACACTGCGAGATGTACCTTTGGCAGCGTCAGCTAAAACATTCATTGATTTGCTTGTGTAGCTGCTAGCTAAGTTGTCCGAGATCATCCAAATTCCTAGTAAACTGAGCCGGGGGTAGCGATTCGAGCAATTGTTTACCATAGGATGCGGTGAGAATCCTTTGATCTAGGATGACCACAGCACCTTGATCTGTTTTTGCTCGAATAAGACGACCAAATCCTTGCTTTAGCCGGAGAATGGCCTGGGGTACGCTATAGGACTGAAAGGAATTTCCCCCTTGTGCTTCAATGGCTTTTAGGCGCGCAGCGGTTACCGGGCGATCTGGGACGGTAAATGGCAGTCGTGTAATAGCTACTGCTCGCAGAGCAGATCCTTGGATGTCTACTCCCTCCCAAAAGCTGTTAGTTCCTAGTAAGATAGATTGGGGGGTAGCGAGGAAATTACGAATCAGATTCTGGCGAGAATCATCGCCTTGCATAAATAATTGATAGCCTACTTCATCTAGCTTACCCTGCATTAAATCAGCGACGGCTTCCATACCCTGATAACTGGTGAATAGTGCTAATACGCCTCCCTTAGTACGGGCTAGAATGTGGAGCAGAAAATAGGCTGTATACCAATCGTAGTTAGGATGATTTGGATTTTGCGCATTGCTCGGCACACAGAGGACAGCCTGTGACCGATAGTCAAAAGGCGATCCTAATTGCAGTTCTTGGGCATGGGTAAGACCGATCCTCTCTTTAAAATAATCAAAGGTCTGATTTGTGGAGAGGGTGGCTGATGTCAGTATTGTAGATTTGACCTTCGAAAAAAGGGTCTTCTGTAAGGACTGGGCTACACTTAAGGGTGCCGCTTGTAACCCTACATCGCTACCTTGAACCTCGGCCCAAAATACATAGTTTGGATCGGCAGCTTGAAAGATGAGTTCCGTATTCTCATAAAGGGACGACGTGTATTCTAGAAATTGGCTGGCTAACCCGGAGATTTCTCCATCGTCAAGCTTTGTTTCTTTTATATGCTTGGCTAACATAGTCAACTGAGTCAATAACGGTTGATGAATGAACTTATCCTTATTTTTTTGATCAATTGGTGTGGTATAACTAGTCACTAAGGGCTTAAGCTGTTGGAAGTAGGTACTACCTTCCGTAATGAAACTATCTAATAATGAACGAAAATCCTCGCTTTCATGCATCGGTATTACCGGTCTAAGCTGGTAATAGAGTTGTAATCCAGTGCGATAGTAGGCGGCAATTCTTTGAGGGGATAGTTGGTGACTAAAGGCATTTGTAGCGATATCCTCTAGGTTATGGGCTTCGTCAATAATGACCCCGTCAAATCGAGGTAGCACGCTATTATCGGTAACGAAATCAGCTAATAGCAAGGAGTGATTGGTGACGATAATCTGTGTTTTGGATAGACGATGTCGCAATTGCCAATAATAGCATGATTTAAAGAAGGAGCAGTCTTCTTCTGGACAACTTTCCTTCTGACAACACACACCATTCCAGACCTGGTCCGGGATGGGCGTGGGCGAGTCGCTGCGATCCCCTGTAGAACTGGATTCTGTCCAAAGATTAAGAGTTTCGGCGTAGCGCACGAGACCTTGTTGGGCTGATTGCCCTAATGTGACTTCTTGTAGTCGACGCAGACAGATGTAGTTGCTACGACCCTTAAATATCGCGCAGGTGACTTGAAGGGGTAGTGTTTTCTGTAACATGGGAATATCTTTTTTGTATAACTGCTCCTGCAGGTTAATGGTATGGGTTGCGACTACAATTCGTTTCTTCTCTTTACAGGTGTAATAAATGGCCGGTATTAAATAGGCTAAGCTTTTCCCTACACCTGTACCCGCTTCAATGATTCCGTGCTCTTGTTGGATAAAGCAGCGATGAATCTGCTCGGCCATGGTTGCTTGTTCTTGACGGTATTCGTATAGGGTTAAGTTCTTCTCTAGCAGCCCTTTCGGGGCAAAAATCGCTTGGGTATTATACTCCATCTTTTAGTAGCACCTTCTCTTCACTTCTTATCTACTGTGTTTTGTGGTATCGGTATGGTGTAGTACTAACGGTAAAAACCCCTATGACGGTAGTATTCTATTTCTATATTAGTCTCAAATCGGGCATAAGCCAGGCTTTCTCGTCACGACAACCTGGATGGAATTACCCAGTGACGCGGTAGGTGTCAGCTCTTCGTTCTGTGAGAACTCCAGCTGCATATTGTGTTCTAGAGCATAACAAGTGGTCCACGGGTCAACAGATATTTCTTGTCTTCATGGTAAAGAGTTTTTTTTTGCGAAAATCTGCTATGTTCATGATAGTCCTTCTCAATAAACTCAGAAAAGATCCCCTTTTACTTAGTATAAAAAACTTCCGAACTAAATGCAAATACTATCTTGACAAAAAAGATGACTAGGTGTATTATACTAGTGCACTAGTATAATAGTGCACTAGATACCCAGATCCATGGCACCCTCAGGAGGTGGTAATTTGATCAAAATTAATTTTGATAACTCACAACCCATCTATGCCCAGATTATGGATGGCGTCAGAAAAGCGTTGGTTCGTGGTGATTTACAACCTGGGGATAAACTTCCATCACAGCGAGACTTGGCTACCTCATTAAAGGTCAATCCCAATACTATCCAGCGGGCCTATCGCGATATGGAACTAATTGGTCTAGTAGAAACACTACGAGGCCAGGGTACATTTATTAAACAGGAGGACGAGATTGTGGAGAGCGTTCGCACAGAAATGATTAATACTATGGTTCGAGGCTTTATATTAGAGATGAAGTCCTTAGGGTGTGATACAGCTACGATTGTAACAACAGTAGCCCATCAATTAGATAGTGATTATTCGCAAAATAATATTACCGAGGTGGACCCACCAGTAGAAGGAAAAGGAGATGGAAGATGGAGAAGCTAACCTATTTTGTGAAAGCAGACAACTTAGCCAAACGTTTTCCTGGGGCAAATGCTCTGGATGGTGTTAGCTTTCAAATCGGTCAAGGTGAGATTCTGGGGTTGCTTGGGCCTAATGGGAGTGGCAAGTCCACGTTGCTAAAATGCATTGCGGGCCTATTAAAACCAGACAGAGGGCGGTTAGAGGTATTAGGACGATTTCCAAACCGAGAAACTAAATCGCAGATAGCTTACTTACCCGAAATCGATTACTTCTATCGCTGGATGAAGGTAGGCGAAGTTCTTAAGTTTGTCAGTGCGATGTATGGTGATTGGCAATGGGATCGAGCCAAGGAACTGCTTGGATTCATGAATTTATCGGAACAACAAGGCATCAGTAGCCTATCTAAGGGAATGAGAGCCAGGTTACGTTTAGTGGTGGCCATGGCGAGAGATGCGAAACTAGTCTTACTTGACGAACCCCTCTCAGGCTTAGATCCATCATCAAGAGGGCATATTGTGGATGTAATTCTATCGGAATTCAAGTCAAGTGAACAAACCATGATACTATCTACTCATGAGATAGGAGAAACTGAGGCGTTGTTTGACTCTGTCTTATTCTTAGAAAAGGGAACAGTTAGATTGATGGACCGAGCGGATACACTACGAGAGCAACGGAATCTATCCATTAATGACTTGTTTAAGGAGGTATATCTCTAGTGAATAGTTACCTTCAGTTATTACGAAAAGAACTACTAGCGTTACGCTGGTCAATGGGCGTATTTGTTGGATTAACCCTTATTTGGCAGGTATTTGTAGCCACCAGGACCAGTTGGACTGCCCCGGTGTTACTAATTAATGGATTAGGACCCTTAAGCTTTCTACCCATGTGGCTAATCTGGATCAGTTTTCAATCCTATAGTACCGAATGGAGTAATGATACAGCCTATCTACTGCTGTCATTGCCTGTTAAGGGCTGGCAGGTAACAACGACTAAGCTATTCCCTGTTATGATAGCATTTCTGGTGGCTCTTGCGGTAACAATTAGCGGTTTCTTGTTACTGTTTGGTCGTTTGATTCCTGTGGTTATCGGTGATACCTTTGCGCCATTACCAGCTGGGTGGTATCTTAGAAACGGTGTAAATCTGGTAGTACTTGGTTTATTAGCTGTTTCAGCCATGGTTATGTTAATTCACTTTGCCTATATTACATCAAGGTTAGCCAAACGCTTTCGTGGGCCGGTATTAGCATGGATACTACTAATATCTTTCTGGATAATCAGTCGAGTAGGTGGACTGATTGAGCCGATTCTTCACTGGGTTCGACCTCTAACCTTTGATTTCTTCAATATAAACCAAGGTCTGGTCGATGTATATCAGTTCCAGTTAGGACTCTCCCCTGTTTTAGCCATCTGGCTTAGTATAGTTGGTCTGTTTCTGTTAGCCACATGGTTATGGGAAACACAGATAGAGATTGCATAGGAGGTAAAAAGAAATGAATCGTAAATAAAATCTTCATTGGTACTCTATTGATCATTACCGCTCTTGCTATCTCTGATGGTATATATGGGCGGAACAGCTTTAATTATCGAATAAACCGGATGACATCCTTTAGCAGCATCGAATATAACCGGGAGCGATTACTGGCTCTTCCCAATGTATCCTTAGATGAGACACTAACCATACCAGCTGAATCCTTGGCTACATTCAGGCTGAATAATCGTCATGGTGACGTGCAAATTATTGGGAAAGATACAGATGTGATAGAGGTAGCGTATTCCATTACTGTATTTGCTGATTCAGAAGAGATGGCAATAAAATACCTTAGTGAGCTAACGCTAAATCAAACAGAGCCCCCAGAACAGCTGGATCTGTCTGTGCAACAGCCGGCCAAGCCCCTAACTGTACGCAGTGTGAGAACGAACTTTATTGTCTATCTTCCACATAGCCTGCACGTTTTGCTTGAATCTAATCATGGAGAAACGGTTCTAGAAAATCTGCATGCTGGGGTAGAGGTTACTTTGCAACATGGCAGAGACCTACAAGTACGGAATATTTCCGAGGAGGCTAACTTTGATGTGAGTCATAGTAGTGGAGAAATCCAGGATCTCAAAGGAAATCTCGTACTATCAAGTACTCATAGTCAGTTAAGCTTGGACCGAGTTCAGGGCTGTTTAGACCTAAGCGCTCGCCATTCTAACCTAGATATCCAAGATGTAGCTGGGAATGTTAATTTTGTAGCAGGTCATGATCAGATAAATTTCCGGAGAGTAGCAGGCTTCTTACAAGGTGCTAGCTCACATAGTGATATATGTGCAACAGGTCTAGAGTCAGATATCGACATATCAGGTCGCTATGGAACGGTGCGTCTGTTAGATACCACCGGATCTATTATCGTGAGTGGTCGACATACGCTGATTGATGTAGAATTGCGTGATGTTGCTAAGGGGTATACAGTGTTACTGCGGACGGATCGAGCCAATGTCAACTCAAATCTGGAACTTGACGTTTCTGAGACCGACAGAAACAGAAAAACCCATGTAGGAGTTGTGAAGGCTGGTCAGCATAATGTCCGAGTGAAGGCAGAGTATGGCAGCATACATCTAAATCTATGATAAGACAAAGAGGTTTTTCCCAGCATAATGGGGCTGGAGCTATTTGATACTAACTTAAGCTAGGTCTAATGATTCATATTTGGATAGGTAACAATAGAGGGTATTTTCAGCAAGTGTAGAATCAAAGGACAGAAGAGCGAGTTTTGCACTCAAAAGACAAAGTTGATATGGGAGGGCGTTGCATATGATGAAAATTGCTAACCAGTTTGAGGATCTAAATTCATATTTATATAATCGACTGAAACAGGAGATATGGGAACAAATGTACCCTCCAGGAACGAAACTGCGGCAAGAGCATCTAGCAGCTGAGTATGGTGTTAGCCGGACTCCCTTGTTACGAGTGTTAGAGCGTCTAACTTCGGAGAATATTCTAGAGTATGTACCCCGGCGAGGATTCTATGTGAAGAAGCTCAACCTTCACGAGATGCTAAATACTTTCGCTCTACGCGAGGTTCTAGATGGAGCAGCAGCGAAGGCCGTAGCAGTGAAAGCTAGTGATCAGGAGCTAGATGAGCTTAGGATGTTCTTTCAACGTTTTCATGGGACGTGGACGCATGAGTTAGAGCAAGAGTATACCATGATTGATCAGCAATTCCATGCTCGCTTAACAGAGCTATCGGGGAATAAACTGCTGCAGGAGATTAATACGTCTTTTAGTATTAGCCAATTTAGCTATCAGAAGGGGTTAATGCGGTCACCAAGTGAAACATTACTAGAACACCAGAAGATAATTGATGCTATTGTAGAGCGAGATGCTTTGCAAGCTCAGCTGCTAGCCATGGAACATATTCAAAGGAGTATGGAGAACATCCGAGAAAAATTTGAAGAGAACTAATTTATGGAGGGTGTTAGGAATGGCTTTCAACTAGAGTCTCCACCTCTTAGTGGTCAGGATAGAAATCTGACGACAGATTAGAGCATTTACTACTATTCCCTGGGAAATAGTAACAATTTCTGGTATGATGTTGTTTATTATTCTCCGAATGTGTATTCTTGTAGGTAATGTGGTCTGGTAAATTATTTCCTGGGAAATAATGGGTTTAATAGATTTTGTAACAATTTCATGGGCGGAGTAGTGGTTTGGGTTGTTATTCTTTCTCGGATCTGGGTAACAGGAGTGCTATGATCACCAAGATAAAGACGGAAATAATGGAGAGACGGAGACTCGCGGTTAATGACCAGACTTGGGCTAGAAAGCCTGTTGTTGCTGGAATCGTCATGCTGCCAAGAGCCGCTGCCATAATCAAAACTCCCGTTATTGTCCCTCTTCTATCGGGGTATATGCGGCCTGCAATAGCTATGACTGTAGGGAAAAGGCCGCCAAAGAAAAAACCTGTTAGTCCTAGACCGATCACGATTAGGATACCAGACTGGCTAAATAATGCTAACGAAATAGCGAGTAAGGATAAGATGGACATGCTCAAGATCAACACGGCTTCACTGGTGTTTTTCAAAATAATACCACAAAATAGTCTGCCGAGAGTGATTCCAAGATTATAGATTGCGAGAGTTCCAGCTGCTAAAAATACGGGAACATGAGCCACCTGCTCCATATAGGTGCTAATCCAAGTGTTTAGTGTATGTCCTACGCCGGAGTAGATAAAGATTACCGTGCCTAGACAGAAGAGGCTAAAAGAGAGTATGCCTCCAAATATGTTCATAGATTGATGGCTACGTTGGGCTGGAGGAAACGGATGGAAGCTGATGAAAGCGATAATGGCCACTCCTAGCAACCCCTTTAAGTAGAAAATCACAC
>SKHL01000230.1 GCA_007116995.1 Limnochordia bacterium | reverse complement strand
TTGCTCGTGTAGGTGAAGGTATTGTTACCACAGTGGGATCCGGGGAAACTCACAAGGCGGTTTTGGAGAATCCCGATCGGATTTCTCATACTGTTTTGTCCAAGGGATTAGATGCGGGAACAGCTTTTGAAATCCTATCGATTGACATTGCGGATGTAGATGTGGGACGAAATATTGGTGCGCGGCTTCAGATTGATCAAGCGGAAGCCGACAAGAATATAGCACAAGCGAAAGCAGCTGAACGTCGTTTTGCCGCTCTCGCCTTAGAACAAGAAATGAAAGCAACGGTACAAGAGATGCGAGCACGCGTTGTGGAAGCAGAGGCCGAAGTGCCTAGAGCGATGGCTGTTGCCCTCAAAGAAGGTAAGTTAGGGGTAATGGATTACTATAATATGCGCAATGTGATGGCCGATACAGAAATGCGTCAATCCATTGGTGATTCCAAGGAAGATGTAGAAGGAAACAGCACGGATGACGAGCCCTCTATATAAGCAGTGTGAGATTTCATAGATAGGAGGGACAACATTGGATTTTATTGTACCGATAGGGATAGTGATATATGTTATTGCCTCCGTTATTGGGGCAGTGCTCAAGATGTTAAACTCGGATGCACCACATAGACAACCTAAACCTGATTGGGGAAAAACGGTACGTCCTGTAGCTCCCCAGAACCAGCCAAAGCAGGTTCAATTAGCAGAGGAGTTAGAACAGGAGGTCGAAAGGGGCAGCCTTGATCAGGCTATTGAGACCTATCAGATCTTTGAGACGGATACGTCGTCCTCGTCTGAGCGTCTGGCGGAAAAGCCTAGTACAGGTGGGGATGAGAATAGTCTGCAAGTGTCCCATAATGATCAGGCTGTAGAGGAAGAATGGGTGAAGATTGCTGTAACTCACCGAGGGTCTAAGAAGCTAAGAGCGCAGTCTGTCCTTGATCTAACAGATCATCGAAGAGAATTTCTGCGGCGCGGGATTGTTCTTAGCGAGCTCTTGCGAGAACCAAGAGCTAAACGACCATGGCCTAACCGATAAAGTGGTTGTTTGTTAGGAAGAATCTGATTATAATGATCGAGTAGACGCCCTGTCCTCAGGTCATTGTCTAAGGACAGGGGCACGGGATACGTAAGACGGGATCAAATGCAGGAGGTTGATCTATGACTAAGAGACTAAAGGTTGCAATTGTAGGTTGTGGTGGCATTGCCAATGGCAAGCATATGCCTAGCTTGAAGAAGCTAGATAACGTGGAAATGGTAGCATTTTGTGACATTATTGAAGAGCGAGCCCAAAAGGCTGCTATAGACTATGGCACAGCAGAGGCAAAAGTGTATGTAGACTATCAGGACTTACTGAAAGATAAAACTATCGATGTAGTTCATGTATGTACTCCGAATAATACGCACTCCGAAACAACAGTAGCATTCTTAGAATCGGGTAAACATGTGATGTGCGAGAAGCCCATGGCTAAAACAGCAGCTGAAGCGCGGGAAATGGTAGCAGCTGCTAAGCGCACAGGAAAGAAACTAACGATTGGGTATCAAAACCGGTTTAATAAAGAAAGCCAGCATCTTCGACAGGTTTGTGAGCAAGGCGATTTAGGTGAAGTATATTATGCAAGGGCGCAAGCTATCCGCCGTCGTGCCGTACCTACATGGGGCGTCTTCTTAGATCAAGAAAAACAAGGTGGAGGACCGTTAATCGATATCGGAACCCATGCCTTGGATTTAACCCTTTGGTTAATGGATAACTATAAGCCCAAATATGTTGTGGGAACTGCATATCATAAGTTAAGCAAAAAAGAGAATGCAGCAAACGCCTGGGGGCCATGGGATCCGAAGAAGTTTACTGTAGAGGATTCCGCCTTTGGTTTCATCGTGATGGAAAACGGAGCGACGATTGTACTCGAATCTAGCTGGGCGTTAAACAGCTTATTTGTGGGCGAGGCCAAGTGTGTTCTTTGTGGGACAGAGGCTGGTGCTGATATGGAAGACGGCTTACGTATCAATGGCGAAGAATTTAGCCGTTTGTATGTGAAAAAGCCTGAACTCCGCTCGGGTGGTGTTGCTTTCTATGAAGGCAAAGCAGACAGTCCCGCTGACATGGAAGCCCGCCAATGGATTAATGCTATTCTAAACGACACAGACCCTGTGTGCTTGCCTCATCAAGCTCTGATGGTGACAGAGATTCTAGAAGCCATCTATCAGTCATCTGAGAGTGGGCAACCCGTCTACTTCTAAGGATAATGAAACCCTTTGCTCCCATAGAGCAGAGGGTTTTTTTAATTTTGTCTTCGTTAGATGACTATTGTTTTCTAGTAATGCTTTTCTCCATTGGTGCATAGTTTTATAGGAGTGGATGTCAAGGAGGTAGCTCAATGGAGAAAGCAGTAGAAAAAGTGCTGAGGGGTTTTACTACCGCTATGGATTTACCCCCGGATGTATTACTAGATATGCCTAGAGTGCATATGGTTGGAAACCTAGAGGTAGTTGTGGATAATCATAAGGGACTACGGCAGTATACCTCGTTAGAAATACGAGTCCGGATTAAGGGCGGGGTATTGATCGTGTGTGGTAAGAAGCTGCGCATAGCTTTTTTGACGAAGGATGATCTGAAAATTACAGGTCGGATAGGCAATGTAGAATTTTTCGCTGAATAGTGAGGTGAGGGGATTGATTCAAGCAGTATGGGCCTGGCTGACTGGATATGTTATTGTTAAGTTTAGGGGACCAGAGATTGAGCTCCTGTTAAACCGCATGATAGAATCGGGTATGACTGCATGGGGTGTGGAACGGATCATATCGGACATTATTGTAGCTCGGCTTAGTGTAAGGAGCTTCCACCAGCTGCGTCCTATGTTGTGGGGTTTACGAGTTAATGTGAGTATAGTGGGGCGAGTAGGGTTGCCGTTTGCCATTAGTAAATTGCGCCGTCGTCAATTCCTATGGATTGGGATGGTCCTATTCGTTATCGGGTTACAGTATTTATCTGGCTTTATTTGGTTTATCCAAATTGAAGGTAACGAGTTTGTAAGCAATGAGGAGATATTTGCTATAGTATTAGGAGAGGGATTACATGTTGGATTACCAAAAAAAGACTTTTCTGCGAGAAAAGTAGAGATAGCGCTATTGACCGAGTTAGATGATATAGTTTGGGCTGGGATTAACTTAAAGGGCTCATTAGTTAAAATACAGGTTGTAGAGCGTTCGACTCCAGACCAAGAAAGGCTTAAATCTGGTATGCTCGTGGCTGCCCGAGATGCCTTAGTCACTCAAGTTTTAGCATTTCGTGGGACACCTCAAGTTCAGGTTGGCGCTACTGTGCACAAAGGCGAACCGCTCATCCTTGGTACCTATTACGATATTTATGGCCGCCGTCAAGAAGGTCGAGCAGAAGGGGTGGTATTAGCTCGTGTATGGTATGAGGGAATTGGGGAAGCAGCTTATAATAAAATCACGCAACAGCGGACTGGGAATACCCACATTGGATATGTGATTGAATTCAGGGAACGGCAGGTAGCGTTCAATCAGGACGTTCCATTTACACTGTACCAAGTAGAGAAGAATCCTATATTTCACCGTGTAGGGGGATACCATACACCGATAAAGATGATTCGCCATATCTACCACGAATTAGTTTATGAAACGATGGTCATATCTAGAGATGAAGCGAAAGAGACGGCATTAGCTCGTGCATGGGACCATCTTAAGGCTGAGAGAGTTTCTCAAGATAAGGTCTTGGAGTCTCAAATAGAAGAATTTACGATTGAAGATCAACATGGAATACGAGTGGAATTATTAGTTGAGGTTGAGGAAGACATTGCAGAGTTTAAGCCTACTCCCGAGTTGTAGTGAGTAGGCAGAGATAGATAATTTTTCGCTTGCCGAGCATCTTAGGTTTGCATCTACGTCAGATTTTGCTTATAATAGGGATAGCGTTCTATGTCAAGCTAGGGGGATTGGGAGTGACTCAACAAATAATAGAACAAGTATTTTCTCTTAAGAATAATATGCAGGCGCAAGCTATCAGTGGCAAGAGTGATGAAAACCTGCGCTGGTTAGAGTCTCTGCTTGGGATTACTATCATACCAAGAGGAATGGAACTAATCCTCAGCGGTGAACAGAGTTCAGTCGACAAGGTAATCCAGATACTTAATAATATTCAGGGGTTAGACCGAGAGGTGACCACCCATGATTTCCACTACGCTGCAGATTTGGCGAAGAACGGAGCCTCTACATCATTAAAGGAGATTAGCTCAGAGGTTGTTGTGACAACAGCGAAGGGGAAACAGATACGCCCTAAGACCGATGGGCAGCGCAGCTATGTTCATCAGGTCCAGGAAAATACAATTACCTTCAGCATTGGCCCAGCAGGTACCGGTAAAACATACCTGGCCATGGCTGCAGCAGTGGCAGCGTTAAAGCGCAAGGAGGTTAATCGCTTAATACTAACTAGACCGGCAGTGGAAGCTGGTGAGCATTTAGGATTTTTACCCGGTGATTTGCAGGATAAAGTAGACCCTTATTTGCGTCCTCTCTATGATGCGCTCTATGATATATTAGGACAAGAAACCTATCAGAAGTTCCGTGAAAAAGGTATTGTGGAAATTGCTCCACTAGCCTATATGCGGGGACGCACACTTGATGACTCATTTATCATATTAGATGAAGCTCAAAACACAACGCCTGAGCAGATGAAGATGTTCTTGACCCGTTTGGGTTTTGGTTCCAAAGCGGTCGTGACAGGCGATATTACTCAGATTGATTTACCTCGTGGTAAGTCTTCCGGACTAGTTAGGGTGACTAAGATACTGAATAAGGTGGAAGGAATCGCTTTTAGTTACCTCACAGGTCGTGATGTAGTTCGTCATCCCTTAGTGCAGAGAATTATTAAGGCCTATGAGTCCTATGAGGGCAAGGAGGGCGACGAGGGCTAATCCCAGAAGGGGGAGCAACGGTGAGTACAATTAATAGATGGAAAAAGCTCTGGAAACAGCAGCAGAATATATTGGGCAAAACTTCAGTACGCCAATGGATCCTAGGAAGCCTTGTCTTTTTAGGGTTGTACGGAATTCTAATGATAAATTTATTGCCGACAGGATTTGATCTGGAGGTGGGACAAGTTAGCCGCGCTGATATTGTGGCTCCACGGACAGTGATCAACAGAGTGAAAACCCAACAGCGCCAAGATGAGGCTAGTGATTATGCTGTGCGAGCAGCCAACCAAGACCCAGCGAATTATGATGTGAATCATGCTACCGTACTCAGGACCCAGGAACGGCTGGAGGGAGTCTTTGGTTGGTTAGGTCAAGGTGTTGTTATGGAAGAAGACGATTTGCCAATTAGTAACGAAGAGATACAGATAGGCATAAAAGAGGATTGGCACGTCGAACTATCCCTTGAGTCTATCCGGGAGATCCTGTCTCTACCAGTCTCACAATTTCAAGACTTTACGGCAGATATAGATAGATTAGTGATGGACCAGATGCAGGAACGAATTCCTAGTCAGCAGGTAGGTGAGGTGCGGAATACCTTTCGGGACGATCTAGCTGATTCAGCGTTGCGCCTACCATTGCAGCGGGCGGCAGCTGAAATTGGGCACCAAATCATTCAACCGAATTTGGTCCTAAATACCGCGAAAGTTGAGCAAGCTAGATTAGAAGCCATGCAGGCTGTGGAGCCAGTTGCGATTTTACAGGGTGAAGTTATAGTTCGTAAGGGGGATGTGGTTCGCCCTGAGCACATTCGGAATCTACAGGATTTAGGTCTTCATCGTACAGGCATAGATTTCTTTTCACTAATTGGTTTGCTTCTTATCTTGGGCTTATTACTATCCATTTTCGGGTTGTTTTTGTTTAAATATAAGCGAGATATTCTAAATCAAGAGGGTCGTTTAGCTCTGCTAGGATCGATTATTATCGTTGTTGCCTTTAGTAGTAAGATCTTAGCGATGATTCAGTGGTCAGAAGCCGCTTTTTTAGCCCCTGTGGCACTGGCTGGGGTTCTTATTACCCTTCTTCTAGATTCTCGTACGGGTGTCATGTCGATTATTGTCTTATCTGTGGTAATCTCCCTAATATTTGACTCCCTTGTTGTGATTTTGCTAGCTTTGATTGGTGGGTTAATTGCAGTATTTAGTGTATCGCAAGTAAGCCAACGAGGGGATCTGATGCGAGCTGGATTTGTGGTGGGTGCTGGGAATTTCATGGTGATGGTATCTCTAGGATTATTACAGGGTGACTTCAGCCTTATTCTTCACAGTTACCTTGGTTTGTTAAATGGTATCTTTTCATCGGTGATCGCGATTGGGTCTCTACCTTATTTAGAAAGTGTCTTTGGGATCACTTCAGCTATTCGTCTGTTAGAGCTATCTAACCCGAATCAGCCCCTATTACGCCGTCTATTAATGGAAACACCGGGGACGTATCATCACAGTATTTTAGTGGGTAATTTGGCTGAAGCTGCAGCTGAAGCTGTGGGTGCTGATGGATTATTGGCTCGAGTAGGGTCTACCTATCATGATATAGGAAAACTAAAACGCCCCTATTTCTTTGTAGAAAATCAAGTGGGAATGGAGAATCCTCACGATAAAATTTCCCCTACGCTCTCAACACTGATAATCACTTCTCATGTGAAAGATGGACTAGAGTTAGCCCGAGAGTATAAGTTGCCGAGGGTTGTTACTATGTTCATCAGTGAGCATCATGGATCGGATTTAGTGAAATATTTCTATCATAGAGCCAAAGAAAATGGGTCAGCCACCATTCAGGAGAAGGATTTCCGGTATCCAGGTCCGAAGCCACAGTCTAAGGAAACCGCTATTGTATCCGTAGCTGACGCAGTAGAAGCAGCAGTACGCTCCTTAGTTAAACCTACTCCGAGGAAAATCGAAACCCTAGTTCACAAAATCATACGCGATCGAATGGAGGATGGCCAACTAGATGAGAGTGAGTTGACTTTTAAGGACTTGGATAAAATTGCCGATGCCTTTGTTAAGGTCCTGATTGGCATATTTCACGCTCGCGTTGAGTATCCGGAGAATATCACTCGTGAAGATATAGAAGGAAAGGGTAAATAATGGTTGAGGTATATATTAATAATGATCAAAATACAGTAGAAGTAGGGAATACAGTCATCCTGATAGAAACTGTAATCAAGGCTGGTCTCAATTTTGAGGGTATATGTGAACCGGTGGAAATAAGTGTTAGCTATCTAGACAATGCTAGCATCCAGCAGTTAAATAAAGAGTACCGCAACTGCGATGCGCCCACCGATGTTCTTTCCTTTTCGCAAGAAGAGGGCTCGGAATTCCTAGAGGTGCCAGGCTTGCCCCGTATATTAGGGGATGTAGTAATCAGTTTAGAACAGGCTGTTGCACAGAGTCAGGAGTATAATCATAGTTTTCTGCGAGAACTAGGGTACCTAGTAGCCCATGGATTGCTACATTTACTTGGATATGATCATCTGACTGAGGAGGAACGGCAGTCTATGCGGTGCAAGGAAGAACGGATCATGGCTGCTGTTAATCTCTCGCGTGATTTAGAGAGGACTTGAGGGGGAGATTATTTGCGCTCAAAGAACTTGGTGGATAGTTTCAGCTACGCAATTGAAGGTGTGTTGTATTCCTTAAAGACCCAGCGGAACATGAAGGTGCATTTTTTGTTAGGTCTGATGGTACTCGTTTTTGCATCCATTCTAAACGTAACTCGTTTGGAGTTGTTAGTGTTACTAATCACAGTAGGGCTAGTTATCTCAGCTGAAATGGTCAATACAGCTATCGAAGAAGTAGTCAACTTAGTAACCCAGGAGTTTCATCCTATAGCAATGATCGCTAAGAATGTAGCAGCAGGGGCTGTATTAATTTCCTCTGTTATATCTATCTGCGTTGCGTATGTAGTTTTTATAGAACGGATATTAGCCTTTCATCCAGCTATTCTCCGCCAATCTATTGCCAAACCGTATCTAACCTTGATGGCCATTCTCGCCGTATCCTTCGTTACCATTGCAGCTAAAGTACTGGCTGGCTGGTCTCAGTATTTTCAAGGTGGAATGCCTAGTGGTCATGCAGCCATCGCCTTTAGTTTGGCAACAGCTATCTTTCTTGCCGCTGAAGGGTTTGTGGTTGTGTTGGGTTTTTTTATCGCAGTATTAGTGGCACAAAGTCGGGTTGAGGCCAGGTTTCACAGTGTTCTCGAGGTCTTCATTGGAGCGCTGTTGGGGATTTTGGTGACGCTGTTTTTTTTTCAGATGAAAGGATGAGCGCTGTGAGACGTTTATTTTATTTCTATGTATTTGCTTTAGTGTTACTAAATAGTATGGTTATGGGGTCTGCAACCGGAACATACTGTGGTGGTTTTTGTAGGATTTTGGTATAATAGGATTAATCATGAAATATGGAGGTCTAGGTCATGAAGTCCCAAGACTTAGTAGCACAAGCGATACTTGCGAGGGCGAGGGCGTATGCGCCATATTCAGGGTTTAAGGTGGGGGCTGCACTACTCGGTAAAAGTGGGGCAGTGTATTTAGGGTGTAATATCGAGAACGCTGCGTACAGTTCCACAAATTGTGCAGAGCGGACGGCTATTTTTAAGGCAATCTCAGAAGGAGAACGAGATTTTATAGCCATGGCTATCGTTGCTGACACAGACCAAGGATGTTCTCCTTGCGGGGTTTGTCGTCAAGTATTGGTAGAGTTTTTTGATGATACTGTGGAGATACATTTAGCCAATTTAAATGGAGTCATTCAGTCTAGGACTATATCTCAGTTATTACCAGGTGCCTTTCGACCAGGAGATGTACAAAGGAATGATCGGCGTGAACTATGATTTTCGGGAATTAGACTCTGTTGATCAGGATTTAGTTCAGCAGATTATTAATATGGAAAAAGTAGCCTTTGGGGAAGGTGGAATGAATCACTGGTTTATTGTTCCCTTTATTCGACATGGCCGAGTATTCGCTTTAGTGGACAGGGAACAAATAGTGGCGGTTGCTGAGTATATGCGAGATTTTTCTCAACCGACACTAGCTTATCTATTTGGGCTTGCAGTAAAGCAGGAGTACCAAGGGCAGGGTTTAGGATACCAGTTACTCGTTTCTGCTCATTCTCGTCTTGTCCGTTATGGTTTTACGGAAGTGACATTGACTGCCGATCCCCATAACCAGCAGGCGCTGGCGTTATATGAACAGAAAATGGAGTTTCAACGTTGTCGTTTTCTCCCCAATGAGTATGGATTAGGAATTGACCGCCTTTACTTACGATTACAACTATCCGGATTCTAGGAGGATCTCTATGTCGCAGTATAAATCAGGTTTTGTGGCTGTGATTGGTCGGCCGAATGTGGGAAAGTCGACAATGCTTAATGCTCTATTAGGTCAAAAGATCGCGATTGTGTCAAATAAACCACAAACCACTAGGAATACCATTCAGGCTGTTCTAACGAAAGACCAAGGGCAGATCGTGTTTTTAGATACGCCAGGAGTCCATCGGCCTGTGCACAAGTTAGGTGAATATATGTTAAAGGCTGCGAGAACGGCCTTAAAGGAAGTAGATACTGTTTGCATGCTAGTAGATGTCTCAAAATGGCGGAAAGCTGATGATCACATTTTAACGGAATTAGCACATGTGGACACACCCGTTATCTTGATTGCTAACAAAATAGACTTGATTTCCCAGCAAGAGCAGGAGGATTTCTGCCAGGCTGCTGCCGAAAAATATAATTTTGCTCAAATTATTCCAGTTTCGGCCCGGGAAGAGAACAATTTAGATTTCCTTGTCCAGAGTCTGTTTCAATTTCTACCGGTAGGGCCTCAATATTATCCCGATGATTGGATTACCGATCATCCAGAACGATTTGTGATCGCCGAGTTTATCCGAGAGCAAATTTTGCAGAATACAGAAGATGAAATTCCTCACTCGGTGGCCGTATATATTGATGAAATTAAAGAAAATAAGAAAAAAGGGCTGGTCTGTATCCGAGCCACCATTTATGTTGAACGAGATTCCCAAAAGGGAATTGTTATTGGGAAACAAGGAGCCATGCTGAAAAAAATTGGCAGTGAAGCACGCCAACAGATCGAGACACTATTAGGATCCCGTGTCTATCTAGATATGTGGGTCAAGGTGAAGAAGGATTGGCGGGATAAACCGGGTTCGCTTCACGAACTAGGTTACCAGTAGGTGCTACAACCAAGTCAACCCTTATAAATAGTTTGTTAATAACGAAAAATGTGGAGGGAGGGTAGATCAAGATGGCTAACATAGTAAAAAAACAAGAACTAGCAGAGATTGGTTACCTAGTTGATCAAGCCCAACAAGGAGATAAGCGAATTCGTGAACAGCTGATACGTGACTATCGCCCATTCTTTTTGCGAGTAGCCTCAAGTGTCTCAAAGAAGTACCTCGTACTAGGTCGGGACGATGAGGCGAGTATAGCCATGCTAGCTTTTGACGAGGCGATAAACGCATATAATCGAGAGATAGGGGCATCGTTTTTTAGCTTTGCAGAGATTGTGATTAAACGGAGAATGGTTGACTTTTTTCGTCGTCGCAGTAAGGGACAAGCTGAAATTCCGCTTTCAGCCTTAGAGTGTGAGGATAGTGAGACGAGTGTGCTACAACGGCTGGAGTCCAAGGAAGCATTTGGTGTACTCCAAATTCAGCGAGAAGCGGAGGAACGCAGAGAGGAAATCTTCCGTTTAAATCAGGTGTTAAGTGATTACGGAATTCTATTTGCGGATTTGGTAAAAATTGCACCGAAGCATAAGGACGCCCGGGAACGGGCCTTAGAAGTTGCGCAGATCTTGGTAAGTGAGCCGGATTTGATGACTTATTTAACGAATCGCAAGTCTTTACCCTTAAAGGAGTTAGAGAAGCGAGTCGACGTCAGTCGGAAAACCTTAGAGCGTCAACGCAAATACATTATAACCTTAACGTTAATTTTAGTTGGTGAGTTTCTTTATTTGCAGGAATACTTAAAACGCACATTCTGAAGGGAGAGGTATGCATGAAGCGGGGTACAGGGATTGTCGTAGAAATGGCAACGCAAAACAGAGTCGTAGTTATGACTTCCCAGGGGGAATTTGTGCGGGTTCCTTTTACTAAGCCTGTTTGTGTGGGGCAAGAGATTCATTTTGAGAAGAAACGACGTCCTAGTTTTTGGCAATGGAGTATAGCCGCTGTAGTATTTCTGGCTATTGTTGGGTCTGCCGGGATGGATAATGAAAGAATGTATATCCCAGGAGGATTTGCACCTACCCATTATGTCACCATCGATATCAACCCTAGTATTGAGCTAGCGCTTAACAGAGAGCAACGAATTGTAGCTGTAGAGGGTCTAAATGATGATGGACGATCTCTTTTATACAAGGCCCGTGTTGTCGGAAGCAGCTTAAAGCAGGGGGTAGAGGTTATCAGTGCACAAGCTCGCGCGGACGGTTATTATCCGTCAGATGAGAGTGAAATCGTGGTAACTATTTCCAGCGACGAACTAGATGAATATGAAATGCGCAAGCTAGAGCAAGTTACGCTAGAACGAAGAGAGTCTAGTGTTCAGTATGAACTAGAAGATGTGGTGCGAGACGCATTAGCTAGTGATCATCATACGAAAGTTAAGGTGTGGCAAGTACCGATGGAAGTCCGTGATGAGTTACGTCAAGCAGGTGTGACGCCGGCCCGTTATATTGCCGTCTATGTGGAACGACAAACCATGGCTGAACAACCAAGTGAACGCACTCCAGCCACTAATGTAACTACAACATTAGTGCGCAATGATGATGTCCAAGTCTTTGAATTCCAAGTAACCCGTCCCGTATTGACTCCAGTAACATTGACGCGAGCTCCTCATGGAACACGTGATTGAAAGGAATTAAATGTAGCCCATGAAAGTATCCGATTTTGATTATTACTTACCAGATGAGAGAATCGCACAAACTCCTGTTGAACCCAGAGATCATTCGAGACTAATGATAGTTAATCCGTTGGGGGAGATAGTTCATAAGCATTTCTATGATTTGACTGAATTCGTTGGATCAAATGATATCCTGGTCGTTAATGAAACTCGAGTCATTCCAGCTAGGTTACATGGTAGCCGAATGGATACTCACAGTAAGATGGAATTTCTGCTGTTACGTCCTTTGACTGATACCCAATGGGAGGTTTTAGTGAAACCCGGACGCAGAGCAAAAATTGGTGCTTGTTTTAATTTTGGAGAGCGCTTACAAGCCAAGATTATCAGTGAAACTGACGTGGGAGGGCGCGTGGTTGAGTTTCTGTTTAAAGGGAGATTTGACGATGTATTAGAAGAACTCGGTGAGACACCATTGCCACCGTACATAACAGAGAAATTAAGCGATAAAGAACGATATCAGACGGTGTATTCCAAAGAGCAGGGCTCAGTAGCTGCGCCCACAGCAGGGCTGCATTTCACAGAGCAGCTGATTAAGGATATTAAGGCGAAGGGCGTACAGATTGTTCCCCTTGTTCTTCATGTGGGGTTAGGGACATTTCGCCCAGTTAAAGTAGAGACGATTGAACAACATAAAATGCATAGTGAATACTATCATCTCTCAGAGGAAAGTGCTAGCCAGATTAATGCCTGTCGAGCTCGCGGCGGAAGGATTATAGCTGTGGGCACCACTGTAGTGCGTACATTAGAAACATTAGGAGATGAACAAAAGATTACGGCTGGGTCTGGGTGGACAGATATTTTCATCTATCCAGGATATCAATATAAAGTGGTCGATGCACTAATAACTAATTTTCATTTGCCTAAGTCGAGTTTATTGATGTTAGTGTCTGCTTTTGCAGGATACGAGTTTATGTTCAAAGCCTACAAAGAGGCCTTAGATAACCAGTATCGCTTTTTTAGTTTTGGAGATGCTATGTTGTTATATCGCAATTAATACCTTGTTAGTCGAAACCAATTCTATAGATACTCGTGAGGAGCAGCGACGATGGCAATACGCTTTACAGTGAGAAAAGAAGCAACGGATTCAAGGGCCCGGTTAGGAGTATTGGAAACACCTTATGGGGTGATTGAAACTCCAGTGTTTATGCCAGTAGGCACCCAAGCGACCGTGAAGACTATGACCCGACATGAGTTGGAGGATTGTGGGGCTAGCATTATTTTAAGCAATACATATCATCTATATTTGCGACCTGGAAGTGAGTTGGTAGAAGCCGGGGGAGGCTTGCATACCTTTATGAATTGGCCGCATCCTATCTTAACGGACAGTGGAGGGTTTCAGGTATTTAGTTTGGGTAAGTTACGAAGTATTACCGAAGAAGGGGTAGAGTTCCGTTCCCATCTAGATGGCTCAAAGCACTTTATTTCACCGGAGAAGTCGATGGATATCCAGATGGAATTAGGTGGCGATATCGTCATGACCTTTGATGAGTGCCCCCCGTACCCAGCGGATTATCAGTATGTTAAGAAGTCGATGGACTTGACCTTTCGGTGGGGGAAGCGTTGCCGAGATCATCATCACCGTGCAGATCAAGCTCTCTTTGGTATCGTTCAAGGTGGTATGGAGAAGGATTTGCGTAAGGCTAGTGCTCACCAATTAGGTGATCTGGACTTTCCAGGCTATGGTATCGGGGGGCTTAGTGTAGGAGAGCCAAAGGACATTATGTATCAGGTGCTTGATGATCTCATCCCAGAGATGCCCAAGGAGAAGCCCCGTTACTTGATGGGAGTAGGCTCTCCTGACTGTCTGATTGAAGGGGTGTTGCGTGGAGTGGATATGTTTGACTGCGTCCTGCCAACTCGAATTGCCAGACATGGGACAGTAATGACAAGAAATGGCAATTATACGATTCGTGATAAACCATTTGCCAGGGATTTTTCGCCAATTGAAGAAGGATGTTGTTGTTATGCGTGCCAGCATTATAGTCGTGCGTATATCCGCCACTTGATCAAGGCTAAGGAAGTTCTAGGGCTCCGTCTCACAAGTATTCATAATGTGGCTTTTCTATTGGGTCTAATGGAACAAGTTCGTCAAGCCATTCGTGATGATCGTCTCCCCCAGTTTCGTCAGGAGTTTTTTCGGGACTATGCAGGATAAATCTCCCTGAGGGAGAAACATAGAGCAGATGAATAAAATAGAGGAGGTGGTTTTTTGTTTTTGCAAGCCGATGGATTAGCAGGACCTGGAGTTGTACAGTTGTTTATGCCGTTTATTATCATGATTGCTGTTTTCTATTTTTTGTTAATCCGACCACAACAGGCCCAACAGAAGAAGCGACAGGAGATGTTGAATGCTCTTTCCAAGGGTGATCACGTCATAACCGCTGGTGGATTGTACGGTGAAATAACTGCTTTAAAGGAAGATTATGCTACACTGAAAATTGCAGATAAAGTAGAGGTTAAGGTTAGCCGCTCAGGGATCGGGTCGGTAATAAATGGATAGTACGGAAACCACCGCTAGGTGGTTTTTTAACCTATTAAGAAGTATAAGGGGAATGCAATGTGAAGATTATTCGGAGTACAGTATTAATAAGCATTTTCGTTTTTATCATGAGTGGGTTAGTACAAGCAAGTTCTTTTTATTTGCATGATCATGCCAATTACTGGTGGTATATACAGCAAGCGCCTGGTTTTAGTATAGTGGTCCCGAATACAGCGGAACGATATGTCCAAAAACAATATTTCGGTCGCAGTGTATTAGAAATGACATGGAACGATGGTGCTGTTATTATGGAAATAGGTAGTATACAAGGTCATGAAGTGTCAGAGGTACAACAGTTTGTTGCTGGTCGCTTTACACCCTTTGTTGGGAACATCAATGTACTGTCTAATCGCCAAATTACTACGTCAAATGATTTGTTTGCTCATTTTTACGCGTTTGACGGAATTGGATCCGATGGAAAGCGGTCTATGCTACGCTCTGTCTATTTCAATCGTGAGGATGTTGTTGTCTACTTAGCTCTTTATTTACCAAGCGCATCATATAGGGGTGATTTACAGAGCCATTGGTTGCGAGCTGTTAACGAATTCGAATGGTAGTTGATACGATCCATTTTCAAATGGGATAGATATATGTAAGGTAGGGGCTTTCAGTGGAAATTCAGATTGGTATCGCCAAAGTAGGCAAATATGCGGTCGTGGACAGCGGGGATTCTGTTGAGGTGGTAGAACGCCCCCGTGGAGGCTTATCTGTCATTGTTGTGGATGGGCAAGGTCATGGTCGGGCAGCAAAGCGGATCAGCCATCAGGTAGCGTCAAAGGCCGCAGGGCTAATTGGAGACGGTGCTCGCGATGGTGTAGTAATGCGCTCTATTAGTGACTATCTTTATGTCTTGAGGGATGGAAAGGTGTCAGCCACCGTCACCATTCTAACAGTGGATTTGGAGGCGCAGAGCCTAGTTATTTCCCGGAACTCAAACTCGCCAGTAGTGATTGGGCACCAGGATGGGTCTAGTTGTCTAGATTCAGGGGTAAATCCTATTGGTGTGCATAAGACGAACAAACCTGCTGTATCTCAATGGCCGATGTACCCTGGCACTACGGCTATTGCGTTTACTGATGGAGTAGTCCATGCCGGACGCCATCAAGATGGTGGTTTCGCCTTAGACTATGTATTCCAATTAGTGGGACAGGCGGAACCTGATCCACAGTGGACCGCCAATCACCTGCTAGACTATGCGATGTCCAAGGATAATTATCAGCCCAATGATGATATGGCTGTAGCTGTATTGGCTATTCGTGATTTAGATAAAGGGTTAGGAAAACGACAATTATCAGCAAAATACCCATTTTAAAGGTCATGGGAGCGAGATAAGGTGGATTTATGGATAAACAACCACTTATTCTTATTGTAGGAGTTTGTGCAGCGGGCAAGTCTACGTTGTCTCAAGGCCTACAGGCATTAGGATACAATGCTCGTAGCTTTGCCCAGGAGCATTCCGTTTCTCCCTATGTATGGCAGCGAAGGAAGCCCGACTTTCTGATTCTGTTGGACTGTGAATACGAAACCGTTAAAAGCAGAAAACTAATTAGTTGGGGTATGCACAAATATAAGGCCCAGAAGACAATCTTAGCAGATGCTCACGCCCATGCCCATTTAGTGGTGAAAACGGATAAATTTACTCCACAGGAGTTAATTGCCTATGTGGATGGGGTTTTACAGGAGAAAGGTTTTCCCAAAGTGACTAGCGCTTTTCGTTGACAAGCAGTCCTGTTCAATAGTATAATGGTTTTGTCTGTAATTGTACTCTGAGATGAAGGAGGGACCGCTTTGAGACGTGGAAGCGCATGGAGAGTTGGTATTATTGTTGTTATTACGGTCATTGCTGGAATTTTGCTCTACCAAACCCCAATGAATTTAGGGTTAGATTTACAAGGTGGAGTGCATGTGGTTTTGGAGGCCCAGGATACGGATGGGTCCGTAACAAGTGATGATATGCGTGGAGCATTGGCAGTAATTGAACGCCGCGTTAATGCTCTTGGAGTTGCAGAACCTGTAATACAATGGCAAGGAGATCGTCGTATTATTGTAGAACTGCCGGGTGTGCATGATTCCCAGCAAGCACTTGATATTATTGGAAGAACCGCAATTTTAGAGTTTAAGGATCCTTTTGGTAATACTGTAGTGACAGGGGCTTATTTGCAAACGGCCCGGTTAGGTACAGATCGGTTTGGACGTCCCTCAGTTGACTTTGAGTTTAATCGGGAAGGTGCGCGCCTATTCGGGCAGCTTACTACTCAATATCAAGGTCAAGTCAGTGAGATTGTTCTCGATGGTGAAGTGCTGCAACGAGTTACTATTCAAGAACCGATCTTAGAGGGTAAAGCCCAAATTACTGGTACATTTACTCACGAAGATGCGCGAACATTAGCTGTGCAATTACAAGGTGGATCATTGCCAGTGCCCTTGAGAATAATTGAGAATCGGACCGTAGGTCCTAGCCTAGGACAAGATTCGATCGATAGTAGTATGCAAGCTGGTCTAATCGGGATTATTATGGTTCTAATGTATATGTTATTCTACTATAAATTACCGGGAATCATTGCTGATGTTTCCTTAGGCATTTATGTAGTTTTACTCCTCGCGATTCTGGCAGGAATTAATGCAACATTAACGTTGCCAGGTCTTGCGGGTATTATTCTTTCGATTGGAATGGCTGTTGACGCCAATGTAATTATTTTTGAGCGTATAAAAGAGGAAATTAACACAGGAAAACGCTTAAGACCTGCCATCGAAGCAGGATTTACACGAGGTTTTAGAGCGATTCTGGATGCAAACATTACTACCTTAATTACTGCAGGTGTCTTGTTCTATTTCGGAACAAGTGTGGTACGAGGATTCGCTGTTACCCTTAGTGTGGGGATTTTAGCTAGTATGTTTACAGCCATTGTGATTACCCGAGTGATTTTAACTACTGTGGTCGATATGAATCCAGAAAAAATGGCCCGCTACTTTGCTATGAGAGGGGTGTCTAGATGAATTTTGTAGGAGTTCGCCGGAAGTTTTTTACCCTGTCTGCAATATTGATTGGGCTATCCATTATTATGCTAATTGGTCCAGGATTAAACTTGGGTATTGATTTTACAGGCGGTACGATTATGGAACGTCGAGTAGACCAACCTGTAACAGTTGAGAGCCTTCGGGATGTACTAACCAATGACTTAGCAAACCTAGAGATTTCGAATGCAGTGATTCAACGGCTTGATCGCCACAATGAGTTTATTGTGCGAACACGGGATTTGAGTACCGATGAAGTAGCTCGTGTCAACGAAGCTCTAGATCAAGCGTTCGGTGGTTTGGAAGAGCGCCGGACGGAAATGGTTGGTCCAGTGATTGGTCGAGAATTAGTAGCCAAAGCTCTATGGGCTCTGTTTTTTGCGGCTTTAGGTATTTTAGCTTATGTGTCGCTACGTTTTGAGTATCGCTATGCTGTGGCTGCTATCGTAGCCGTACTGCATGATGTTATAATTGTCCTTGGCCTTTTTGCCCTAACGGGACGAGAAATAAACAGTCCCTTTGTAGCGGCGATTCTGACTGTTGTTGGATACTCAATTAATGATACTATTGTTATCTTTGACCGAGTGCGAGAGAACGTACGTTTTCGTAAAAAAGAGGGTTATGACGAGATTGTGAATAAGAGTCTTAATCAAACACTGTCTCGTTCGATAAATACAAGCGTAACCACCTTGTTTGTGGTTACCTTACTGTTTGTTTTTGGTGGAGCATCGATTAGCGACTTTGCTTTTGCACTGGTAGTGGGTGTTCTAGCAGGGACCTATTCATCTATCTTTGTGGCTAGCCCTGTCTGGTTAGAATGGGTGTTAGCTTCCCAGCGGAAAAGACATTCCCAATTGGTAACTAGTAAATCAAACTAACCATGTTATTCTATTCTCTTAAACTCCGAAGGAAAATCCTTCGGAGTTTTGTGGTATAATAGGGTGTAAATAGGAGGCGATACCATGATTTACGATGTAGCAAAGAAAATGTTGGTGACCGGCTTAGGGATTGCGGTGTTTACGAAAGAGAAGGCAGATTCTCTGATCCAGGATTGGGTCAAAGAAGGAGAACTAAGTAAGGAAGAAGGCAAGGAGCTTCTCGATACTTGGATGAAAAAGATAGAGGCTGAGCGGGAAGATATGCGTGGTCGTATTCAAAAAGAAGTAAGGCGCATGATTGATCAAGCAGGCGTTGTTTCTAAAGAGGAACATGAAGCCTTAGCTAAACGAGTGGTCGCACTTGAACTTCAAATCAAACAACAAATAGAACCACAAGAATAGGGACAGGAGTGGGGAGGATGCCCTTTTCAATAAATCGGCGTTATCGTCATATCAGACGCTACCGCCAAATAGGTGAAATATTATTACGGCATGGTTTTGGCTACTTGCTACAGCAAACAGGCTTAATCCATTTGCTACCTCCACTGCGCCGACTACAGGCTATGAAGCGCAATGAAGAACAGTTGATATCAGTAGGAAATCGCATACGGTTAGTTCTTGAAGAACTAGGCCCTACGTTTATCAAATTTGGCCAGTTGCTAAGTACGCGGGCCGATTTATTACCTCCTGATATCATTACGGAATTAGAACGGTTACAGGACGATGTAGGATCCATTCCCTTTGAGAAAGTCCAAAGACAGGTGGAAGGGGAATTAGAACAGCCATTAGAGCAGCTGTTTAGTGTCTTTGAAACAAAACCCTTAGCTGCTGCTTCGATCGGGCAAGTACATTATGCTAGACTACCTGATGGCACAGAAGTAGTGGTTAAGGTGCGCCGGCCTGGTGTGGAACGAACCATTGGAACAGATTTGGAGATCCTGTATGGCTTCGCGCGGGCATTGCAGGACAGACTGTCCCACGAATCCCTGGACAGTGTAGGGATCGTTGACGAGTTTGCGCGGGTGGTGCGGAAGGAATTGGACTATACCCGAGAGGGTCGGAACATCACTCGGTTTCGTGACTTTTTTAAGGATAGCCCCGATGTGGTTGTTCCCTATGTATATTGGAGCCATACTACGAAAAGTGTTTTAACGATGCGTTATATTAAAGGAATAAAGATTAGTGATTTCGCTGCCTTAACCGAACAAGGTCAAACCTTGGAGAAGCTAGCATCGATAATTGCTAAGTCCTTTTTGAAGCAAATCTTTAAAGATGGTTTCTATCATGGGGATCCTCATCCAGGAAATATTCTGGTTACGCCAGAGGGTAAAATCGCTTATATTGATTTTGGGATTGTTGGTCGGGTGGATAGGCTTACCATGCAAGCCTTAGCTGAGCTGTTAGTATCCATCACAAAACGGGATGTGGATGGGTTACTTCGAGTTCTCGCTGAACTTGATGCCTTTAAGGGACAACCTACTCGGGAGATGCGCCTTGATTTCATGGAACTAATTGATATCCACTATGGTAAAACTTTAAAGGAACTGGATTTCACCTTGATCGCTGAGGATCTACTAGAACTTATTCGTCGTCATCCCATCCGGTTACCCTCGGATTTATTACTGCTCGTAAAAGCTCTAGTAACTGTGGAGGGGGTTGGTACTAGGCTAGCACCAGACTTCAACAGTATGGAATTAGCAGAACCCTTTGCAAATGACTGGATCCAGCAGCACTATAGTGTCGCGAGCATCACAGAGCGGACCAAAGCCCACGCTGGAGATTGGGCCAGGTTTGCCGGGCGCTTACCCCAGGAGTTAGATTCGGTTCTACAAGTAATGAATGAAGGAGAGTTTCAAATTCATTTTCGCCATGAAGGATTAGATAAGTTAATAAACCGACTGGACATTATCTCCAATCGGCTTACATTCGGACTTATTATTGGTTCACTAATAGTTGGATCTTCATTGCTGATCAATATCGACCAGGGACCTCGGTTGATGCAGATACCGATTATTGGCCTATCCGGCTTTCTGATGGCTGGACTAATCGGTTTGTGGCTACTAATCTCCATTCTGCGCTCAGGTCGGTATTAGTCGCAGAATCTCTACATATTTGTTTAGTAGTCTGGATTTAGCACAAAGATATAGGGGATATTCCGATACAATTCCTGATAATCTAGGCCATAGCCTACTAAGAATTCATTGGGCACAGGAAATCCCACATAATCCACGGGAATATTAACGGTACGATTAACCGTCTTATCCAATAACGTGCAGATGCGTAGGCTTGCTGGATTGCGGCTCTCTAAGTTTTTGATTAGGTAGCTGAGGGTTAATCCCGAATCAATAATGTCTTCTACGATGATAATGTGTTTCCCCTCGATGCTCTCTTCGAGGTCTTTGGTGATACGAACAACACCGGATGACTGTGTGGCATGTCCATAGCTGGAAATACCGATGAAGTCGAAGGTGACGGGCACTTCAATACGCTTTGCTAAGTCTGTTAGAAACATTAATCCTCCTTTAAGAATGCATAGAAGACAGATTGTTTCCCCTTGATAGTCTTGGGATATTTGGCGTGCTAGTTCTGTGACGCGTGTTTGGATTTTTTCTTCACTAATTAGGACTCGTTGGACAACATCCAAAGGTATACCCCCTTCATAGATAGCTTTTCCTAATCATACTATTGTCATAGGGAAAAATCAAGATGAAGACTACCTTGCACTGTAATATTGTCTTTTCTGTTCTCTAATCTTTGCCAGAAGACTACTGAACGAAAAGGACTAAAAAAGGACTAGATGTTTTTCTCCACTTTTGGGCAGGATTTTTCTAACAGTCCCCGAACTACTCTAAGTTAGGGGGAAGAGCTGTGAAAAAGATATGGCGTATACGATCCCATAGCCAACAGGCTAAGGAGTTAACATCTGCTTTGGGTATATCAGATATTACAGCCCATCTGTTGGTAAACCGAGGCATTATCGAGGTGGAAGAGACCAAAAGTTTTCTTTATGGTAACTATGAGAGCCTGCACTCCCCTTGGATAATGATAGATATGGATGTTGTTGTTAATCGGATTGAACAAGCGATACAGAATCAAGAAGGGATCACGATTTATGGTGATTATGACGTGGATGGTCAGACAGCAACTACTCTGCTAGTTAAGGTGTTACGAAATCTGGTAACCCGTCCTGACCTGGTTACATATTATATTCCTCATAGGATGGAGGAGGGCTATGGTTTACATCGTGAAGCCTTAGATGAGATAGCTGTGACTAGTTCATTAGTTATCACTGTAGACTGTGGAATTTCCGCAATTGAAGAAGGGTTATATGCTGACAGACTTGGCCTGGATTTGATTATTACTGATCATCATGAACCAGGTTCCCAGCTGCCTCGGGCAGTAGGAATTCTTAATCCAAAGCGCGGGGACTGTTCCTATCCCTTTAAGGATTTATGTGGAGCAGGGGTAGCTTATAAGTTAGTCCAAGCACTAGGTGAGCGCTACCAGCGTGAGTTTAAGTCGTATCTAGACTTAGTAGCTTTAGGAACGGTGGCGGATTTGGTTCCCTTACAAAATGAGAATCGCATTCTGGTTCAGTTAGGATTGAATCAGTTAACAAATACTACTTGCCTAGGGTTACGGGCCTTAGTAGAGGTAAGTCAAGTTAGACGACCTTACCGGGCTCGCGATTTAGGTTATAAGGTGGGACCTCGTCTCAACGCCTTGGGACGTATGGGTGCGCCAATGCGGGGGCTTTCCCTGCTACTTACTGACGATACCAATGAGGCTAAACAGTTAGCCCATCTATTAGACCAGGAAAATCGACGGCGTCAGGATACTGAGGCTACCATATGCCAAGAGGCTAAAGCCTTAGTGGAGCAGAATGGTTGGGCTAAAGAACCAGTTATCGTCGTGGCCAGTGAAAACTGGCATCCAGGTGTGATCGGTATTGTTGCTTCTCGACTTGTAGAGGCCTATTATCGTCCGGTAATAGTAATCGCCTTGGAGAATGGGGTTGGCAAGGCATCAGCTCGTAGTATTGCCGGATTTAACCTGTTTGATGCTTTAACAAAATGTAGTGACTTACTAGAGAGATTTGGTGGTCATAGTATGGCTGCTGGGTTAACCATCGCTGCAGAAAACATAAATAATCTCAGGAGTACGCTGGCTAGTCTAGCAAAAGGTACTCTAACCAAGGAAGATTACATTCCTAAGCTTGATATTGATACGGAGTTACCCTTTGACCAAATTGATGCTCAACTCTTAACTGAGCTAGAGTTGTTAGAACCTTATGGCATGGGGAATCCAACTCCTCTTATTCAGGTGGAAGGATCGGTAATTGGTTTACGTTCAATCGGTAAGGATGGGTCTCATTTGAAGTGCCAGTTGCAGGATAGCAGCGGTAAGACCCTCGAAGCTGTAGGATTTGGGCTTTATCAGCAGATGATGGAGCTTGTAGGACATCGTGAGGCTATTTCCTTTGCTGTTGATCCCCAGATTAATCCTAATCAGGGTTCTTTACAGTTAATGATCAAGGATATGAAGCCAGCCACAAAAGCCAGGAATTTTGTGGAAGATTGGGTTATTCAGAGGTATCCTTGGGATTTTCCGCCCGAATATAATCAAATTTCTGCTATACAAGGGGAGCGTATCAAGGATAAGAGGCAGCAAGAAAAGCACCCAAAGATTGTGGACTACCGAGATATTTTTGATAAGAAGAAAAGACTGCGGGAATTAGATCATCACCAACAGGTGTTACTGTATGTGCCTACCCCAGCTCACGCTGTGGAGTTAACCCGGCAGTTACGGATAGATATTTCTGGAGATACCAGTTATATCGGGTTTGAGCATGAGTATCTTACTCAGTCGGAACGCGCTCAGTTAGATGAGTTAGTCGCTAACGGAGAGCTCAGATGGATTGTAACAACGGGAATGAGTATTTGGACCTCGTTGTGGGATATCATTGTTTTCTATGGGGTGCCTTTTTCTAGTGACTTACTTTGGCAAGTCGCTCGCTATTGTAGTCTGGAAGGCGAACTGTGGCTTCTCTACGGGCGCGATGATCGGAATTGGTTGCAGGGTTACATGCGGGAATCACTACCTGATCGTCAAGGATTGGCCGCGGTATATCTAGCAATCGCTAGCTGGCCAGAGGAGTCTCTTACTACCACAGCATTAAAAGAGCTAAGTATAAAACATGGGTTTGCCCGATCCGTGTCCTTCGCCATTCAAGTATTTGTAGACTTAGGGTTGGTAGCACGAGTGGCAGACGGTATTAAGGTATTGCCGAAACCAGCAGAGAAACTAGACTTGGCTTCGTCTGTTTTGTATAAAAACGGCATGAAGAAACGAGAACTATCATTAGGATATATACAGCAGTGTTTAGAGAGGGGTTTGTTCCATGAATTTACAGGATAAGATTCGGGTAATTAGTGATTTTCCCAAACAGGGAATTAGTTTTAAAGATATTACGACACTATTGAAGGATCCCGAGGCATTCCGTACTGCAGTGAAACAAATGGCTGATTTTTGTCATGAAAGACCTGTAGACTTAATTGTAGGTGTAGAGTCCCGCGGTTTTATTCTGGGGGCTCCACTGGCTTATGAGCTCGGTGTGGGATTTGCCTTAGTACGAAAACCTGGTAAGTTACCGGGCGATATTTTGCGAGTGGAGTATGACTTGGAATACGGCAAGGATGCCCTAGAGATTCACCGAGATGCTATAGCTCCAGGAATGCGTATTGTGTTAGTCGATGACTTGTTGGCCACTGGGGGGACCATAGGGGCCGCCGCTCAGCTCGTAGAAAAAGTTGGCGCAAAAATTAGTGGGTGCACATTTTTAATTGAATTAACTTTTTTAGCTGGTCGTAGCCGGCTAGCTGGATATGATATTCAAACGCTAGTACAATATCAGGATTAATCTGTATGCAACGAATACAACGCGATGGAAGCAAACTTAAGGGGGGTGATTAGTTGAATTTGCAATCCTTGATTGAACGGATAAACGAGTACTATCCTAGTGCAAACCTCCAACAGATAGAGAAGGCCTATCATTTTGCTCGGAAGGCTCATGTAGGACAATTGAGAGATTCAGGAGAGCCCTACTTTAATCACCCACAGGAAGTAGCATATATTTTAGCTGAACTTGAACTTGATGTGGATACGGTCACAGCAGGGTTACTTCATGATGTATTAGAAGACACTCCTGTGACTCCCGCACAATTACAACGAGAATTTGGTGTCCAGGTACTTATGTTAGTGGATGGAGTGACGAAGTTAGAGAAGCTCCCATTTCGTGACAATTTCGAGCAGCAAGCAGAAAATTTACGTAAGATGATTTTTGCAATGGCCAAAGATATTCGGGTTATTTTAATTAAACTAGCGGATCGCTTACATAATATGCGAACTTTGCGTCATGTGCCCTTAGAGAAGCAACAGAAAATAGCCCAAGAAACCCTCGACATCTATGCTCCATTAGCCCATCGTTTAGGAATTTGGAAGATCAAGTGGGAAATGGAGGATCTTGCCTTTCGGTATTTATGGTCTAGTGAGTATTATAGTTTAGTGAAACAGATCTCTCTAAAACGGCAAGAACGTGAGGGAGAGTTAGAAACTGTCATGAAAATCATCCAGGATAAGCTGGTGGATTTAGAGATGCCTGCTGATATAGAGGGTCGACCTAAGCACTTATTTAGTATTCATCAGAAGATGCAACGCCAAAGTAAGTCTTTAGATGAAATTTATGATCTAATGGCCTTACGCGTATTAGTCCAGTCGGTGAAGGACTGTTATGCCGTTTTGGGTGCCATACATACCTTGTGGAAGCCGATTCCAGGCAGATTCAAAGATTATATCGCTATGCCTAAATCGAATATGTATCAATCGCTGCATACGTCTGTGATCGGTCCTAAGGGCCAGCACTACGAGATCCAGATTCGGACATGGGATATGCACCGAATTGCAGAAAAAGGGGTAGCTGCCCATTGGCTTTATAAGGAGGGTTATAGTAAACGACACTCCTATGACGATAAGGTGCAGTGGTTACGGGAAGCCGTAGAGTGGTTACAAGAGATGAAGGATCCCCAGGAGTTTATGGAGACCCTTAAGATTGATTTGTTTGAAGATGAAGTATTCGTGTTTACGCCAAAAGGGGATGTTAAATCATTACCGAGTGGATCGACACCGATTGACTTTGCCTTCGATGTACATACAGATATCGGTGTCCGATGTGTTGGTGCGAAGGTGAATGGCCGTATTGTGCCCTTGGACTATGTGTTAAAAAATGGAGAGTTCGTGGAAATTCTAACGGGCAAGAATGCTACACCTAGTCAGGATTGGCTTAGTTTTGTGAAAACGTCGAAGGCGAAGAATAAGATCCGGGCCTGGTTAAAGGAAGAGCAACGAGAAGAGAGTTACCTAAGAGGCAAGCACCTGCTAGAACGAGAGCTAAAGAAGGCCAATTTTGAGCCTAAGGAGTACATGGAGCAAGAGCGATTGGTTGAAATTGGGAAACGGTATGGAGTGGGCTCTGCCGAGGATTTATTAGCAAATATAGGTTTTGGGCGAATTACAGCGCTACAGGTGTTGCAGAAGATGGTCGGGAAGGAATTAGAAGAACGTAAAAACCAAAAAAAACAAGAACAAAAAAAAGCAGCTAAGCCTAGAAAGCGAGAAGCTCAAGGTATTTCCATTAAAGGCGTGGATAATTTACTGGTCAGGTTTTCTAAATGC
>SKHL01000281.1 GCA_007116995.1 Limnochordia bacterium | reverse complement strand
TGGCTATATGCTTAAATTATAGTATAGTTTTCCCAAATAATCAACCCCTATTCGTGTCAGCCCTACTGATTATTCGTTGATGAGATTAGTATATAAGGGAAATCTTTTGGTAATATCCGCAATCCCCTGTTTAATACCGCTGTAATTAGCTGTGTCTCGATTTAGCGTATTACTTATCAATTTAGCTATTTCCTGCATCTCCTGCTCTTTTAAACCACGACTAGTCAGAGCCGCAGTTCCTAGGCGGATTCCACTAGTAACAAACGGACTCTCTGTTTCAAAGGGAATCGTATTTTTATTTGCAGTTATACCCACCTCATCTAGCAGTTTTTCTGCCTCTTTCCCAGTGAAATTTCGGGTTTTGACATCGACTAACAAAAGATGATTATCGGTACCTCCCGAGATTAGACGAAAGCCTTCTTCTTTTAATCCTCGGGCTAAGGCTTGTGCATTATCAATAATTTGCTGCTGGTATGCCTTAAAATCATCGGTGAGTGCTTCTTTAAAGGCTACGGCCTTAGCAGCAATAATATGCATCAAAGGGCCCCCCTGAATTCCAGGAAAAACGGCTTTATCAATGGTTCTAGCCAAGTCTTTGCTACATAAAATCATACCCCCTCTTGGTCCCCGTAAGGTTTTATGAGTAGTGGTTGTCACCACTTGTGCATGGGGTATAGGACTTGGATGTACACCTGCCGCCACTAGACCGGCGATATGAGCCATATCTACCATTAACAGTGCATCAGCTTTATCAGCAATTTGGCGCAACCTAGCAAAATCAATGATTCTTGGATAGGCTGAGGCTCCTGCTACGATCAGCTTCGGTTTATGCTTAATCGCTAAGGTCTCTACTTGTTCATAATCAAGGAGCTCATCGTTTTTCGTTACCCCATAGTGGATGAAATTAAACCAAGACCCGGACATATTTACTGGGCTTCCGTGGGTTAAGTGTCCCCCGTGACTCAGATCCATTCCAAGCACAGTATCCCCTGGTTTCAATAATGCATAATACACAGCTTGGTTTGCTTGCGCGCCTGAATGAGATTGAACATTCACGTGATCAGCGCTAAACAACCGCTTGGCTCGTTTAATCGCTAGTTTTTCTGCCACATCAACATACTCGCATCCACCATAATAACGTCTACCCGGGTAGCCTTCTGCATATTTATTGGTGAGTGGGCTTCCCATCGCCTCGAGTACGGCTTGGCTAACAAAATTCTCTGAGGCAATAAGTTCTAGTTTATCCGCTTGTCGCTGTGTCTCTAAGTGAATCACTTCTAGTAGTTCCGGATCTACAATCTTTAAACTCTGATACAATGTCAAACCCCTTTCTCTATCTTGTTTACAACTAGGAGGAATCATATGTTAACCGAACTGCGTATCGTCCTAAGTATGGCCTTATTTCGTCTAATTGCTGGTTCAATTGAAATCACGGCTGCATTACTTATGCTCAAATTCGGGAGTGTGCATACTGCGATGAAAATTAATGCCGTGTTAGGAATGATTGGCCCAACTATCCTTATCATTGTTAGTACACTGGGTCTAATCGGGTTATCCCAACAACTTCCGCTCTACAAAATGATCCTAGTTGGTCTTGGTGTGCTCCTCATCTTCGCAGGCACGCGTTAAGCTCCTGCCAGAATTGGTCTGCTAGGGTTGCTCTTCCCTACAGTTGGATGTACAATGGTTAGACGTAAAATCTTAGGCCTCCTAATATCTCTATTAGGAAGCCTAAGATTGGCGGACTTACCTTAATCTACTTTATCACTAGTAACTTCGCTACCTGGCGTTAGCCATTCTGTATGGAATACTCCTTCCCTATCTATACGCTGATAGGTATGAGCACCAAAGTAGTCTCGTTGTGCTTGGATCAAATTAGCAGATAATGTTGTCCGACGATAACTATCGAAATAAGACAATGCCGAACTAAAGGCTGGAATGGGCAGACCAAGATTGGTGGCTGTTGCTACTACTTGACGCCATTTCCCTTGTGCGCTCTCGACTGCTTCCTTAAAATATGGAGCTAATAATAGATTATTAAGCTCAGGATTCTCGGCAAAGGCATCTTTAATGCTCTCTAAAAATTGGGCTCGGATAATGCATCCGCCACGCCACATCAAAGCGATATCACCAAAATTTAGATTCCAATTATATTCCTTAGACGCTTCACGCATCATCGCGAATCCTTGGGCATAGGAACATATCTTGGACGCATATAAAGCCTGACGAATGGCTTCAATAAACTCTTCTTTATTCCCCTCGTATTTCCCATCAGGTCCTGATAATATCTTAGCAGCCGCAACTCTCTCGTCCTTCACAGCCGATAAGCACCGGGCAAAGACGGCTTCTGTAATCGTTGGGGTAGCGATGCCTAGATCAAGGGCTGCTTGACTCGTCCACTTCCCAGTCCCTTTTTGTCCAGCAGTGTCTAAGATCAACTCCAATAACGGAGTACCGGTATCCTTATCCTTCTTGACGAATATATCCCGGGTAATCTCGATTAAATAACTATCCAACTCGCCTTGATTCCAATCAGCAAACACCTGATGTAATTCTTCCGCTGTTAGCCCTAATGCGTTCTTCATAATGTAGTAGGCCTCGCAGATAAGCTGCATATCTCCATACTCAATGCCATTGTGAACCATTTTCACAAAATGACCTGCTCCATCAGGCCCTACCCACTGGCAACAGGGAAAGCCTCCAGCCACTTTTGCTGAAATCTTTTGGAAGATGGGTTTAACTGCACCCCAGGCTTCGGGAGAACCTCCTGGCATAATACTTGGTCCCTTCAATGCACCTTCTTCGCCTCCTGATACACCAGTACCGATAAAGAGAAGCCCAGCTTCCTCTACCCGTTTAGTCCGGCGCACCGTATCCGGATAATGGGAGTTTCCGCCATCAATAATGATATCCCCTTTGTCCAAATATGGAATTAGTTGTTCAATAAAGTCATCCACAGGTTGCCCTGCCTTCACCATTAGTATCACCTTGCGTGGTGTTTTCAACGCATCGACCAGTTCCTGTACAGTTTTGGTGCCAATGATATTCTTACCCTTTGCTCCACCTTCGATAAACTTGGTTACCCGCTCCACAGTGCGGTTATAAACGGCAACGCTAAAGCCCTTACTTTCCATGTTAAGTACTAAGTTTTCACCCATTACTGCTAATCCTATTAAACCAATATCAGCTTTACTCAACAGTATCCCTTCTTTCTTCGTAATCCACTAGCTTACTTCTTCCATGGGGGTGTAGCGGGTAGATACCGCTCAAATTCAGCGACTAGCTTTTCTTGATATGCCCCAGCATACTCCAGACTAATAAATTTATCAAACGCTTCTTCATAAAACCGCTGCCAAGACACATCTTCATTCCCTGGGTTAATGGGATAGAACAGAGCTCCAGCAGTCTGGGCTGCCTTATGATCCCCCGGTGCATCTCCAATCATGAGTACATGGTCATTGATATATCCCCGGGCTGTGGCGAACTCCAGGCACTCAGCTTTCGATCCCATTTCTTGACCTGCGATAACCTTTACAAATTGGGCAATGTTATGCTCTTCCCATTCCCGCTCTAGGGCTTCATTAGGAGTAGCTGATACTACGATTAAATCGGCTTGCTCACCCATCTTCTTTAGGCTTTCTCGTACGTAGGGGAAGGGAGGAACACCTCGGACTAAATCTGTGACCGTATCATTAACAGCTAATGACCATTTAAGACTTTTGGCTAATACGGGGTCATTTGTCTTCGCCACAATAGATTCTAGGGCCGGATTGCCTAACTTGGTCTCGTTCTTAATCCACTCTCTTAGAGAATCGATTTCGGGAATTTGGAAGTTCCGTTTTTTAACTTCATCCCGATCGGCCAGCCAATCTAAGGCTTCAACTAAAGCTGGGAATCGATTTATCCCCCTTGTTTTTGAGTAAAGATTAACAAATTCTGCTGCCTCTCTGGCATACTTGCTGACTGCTTGCAGATTAAAGCTATTGATGATATTTGGAATAAAGCACTCCTTATGCTTGATCTCCATCGTGTCAAACACACATCCATCAGAATCAATACCCACCAAAAAATCCTTTTCTTTCTTTAATTCTTTAAGTGCTCTAGCTGGATCACTCAATTCATATGCCTCCTTTTCGCATTGGTAGTTCCTTTATTTAGATATAGGCCTCAGGTTCATATGGGGATAGCATCTTATCGGCAAATATCGGCTTCAACTTTGCAAAGCGCATCAGTCCATTAACCATCGGGATATTAACAAAGTCGTCGCCAATTAGCGGTCGAGCATAGCGGAGAAACTGATCTGTTACATCCACACGGCTCTGTGAAATCCATTGTTCGGGGAACGCGCGCTCAGAATTAGCCACAATATCTAGTGGAACTTTATCGTACTCCACTGTATAGATGGCCGATGCTTTCCGTAAAATGGTAGACATATACCCATTGCCATCTTCCATGGCAATTTCCACTGCTTTTTGCCCTAGTTTGTAGGCCTCCTCCAAATCAACAGGTGATACATAGTTAATAGCCCCCCGCTGATCTGTGCCCGGAACTTGCCCGCGCGCGGAACCCCTAGCGTTTAAGCCCACACGATTGAGCTGGTTAACCACCGCTTGGGCTACAGTGGTCTCACTAGCACTAAACTGGGTGTGCCCGAAGGAGTCTTTGGATTGTCCAAAATCGGCGATGGGGAGTCCCTCACCTACAACGACGATGACACGACCAGACATCTTTAGTTGATCATTAATCTTGTCGGTCATCTCTTCCATTCCCACATTAGATTCAACCATGTATATCTGCAGTGGAAGCTCCCTGTTCGGATCGGCTAATCGAGCTGCTGCCGGTATGTATCCTATCTTTCGACCCATGGCTTGCACAACTAAGACTGGATCTGCTGGAGACGAACCCATATTCTCTTCATTGGCATTTTGAATATAGGAAGCCCAATACCTAGCCACGCTTCCATATCCTGGGGTATGATCAATTACCTTAAATTCAGAATCTCCCACATCGTTATCAATCGTTTTAGGCACGCCGACGGCTACCAAGTCTAAACCCTGGTCTTGGGCGAGCACACTAATCTTATGAGCTGTATCCATGGAGTCATTTCCACCGATGTAGAATAAATAGCCTACATCATGAGCCTTAAGGACCTCAACTACACGTTGAAAATCTTTGGTCTGATCACTTTTTAGCTTATAGCGACAAGTCCCAATGGATCCAGCTGTTGGTGTAGTTCGTAGGAGGGCAATTTCCTCATCGCTCTGAGCCGATAGGTCTAGCAGCTCTTCTTTTAAGATTCCTTCTACACCATGATACCCTGCATAAATCGTCCCAAGGCGATCTCCATATTCTTTGCAGGCATCAATCACACCCCGCAACGAGTTATTGATCACTGGTGTTGGTCCACCTGATTGCGAAATAACTACGTTCTTTGCTTTTCCCATACATATCCTCCATTCATCTTAACCTGATGATACTCTCTAGCGTTGTGGATTTAACAACCGCAGATAGGTTTCCATTAATAGTAGTGCATCATTCTCTAACTCCGGACTTTCGCAGATCAACCACCCACCTACGCCATTATCGATTAATGCCTTGAGTACTTCTTGATAGGCCATATCGGACTCTTCTAAGGCGAGGTGTTTCTTTTCTCCTTTTGCCCCATAGTCAATCCCCGATATGTGCATATGTAGCTGTTCAAGGGCTACTTGACCTAACTCTGCTCGTAGATACTCAAGCACATTATTAAACTCTTCATAGGTATTATACTCACCGTTGCTACGGGCATGTAGATGTGAGAAATCGACACAAGGAAATACCCCTGGAATCTCTCTTGATAGCCTCACAATTTCTGGGACTGTACCAAATTGTGATGGTGCTCCTGTAGTTTCCGGACGTAGCTGAATTGTGTTTCCTTCATCATCTAATATTTGGCGTATATCCATTAGACTTCTTTTTACGTTCTGGTACACTTCATCTCGGTCATCCGTGTGGTAGAAAGCCGCATGAAAGGTTACACTAGATGCTCCAGCAATAAATCCTATCCGTGCGGCTTTTAAAATCCGCTCTTTACTGGCTAGAACCTTTTCATCCTCATGAGAATTTAGATTCACATAATAGGGTGCATGCACTGTCAGAGAAATTTCTTCATCTAGTGCAACTTCTTTTACTTTTTTCGCTGTTGGTTCTTTCATCTGTACACTACGGACAAACTCCATCTCCATACAGCCTAATCCCAGTTCGCGTAAGCGTTTTATGCCTGCTTGACTAGAGCGCGCCTCGGTGGAAATTGGTATACCTGCAGTCCCTATTAATAACTTAGACAAAGGTTTCCACTCCCTAATTTCCTGGTGTCCATAGTTTTTTCTGCGGAGCCTTTAACTCATCTTCATTAGACTCGATATTATCTTCTGGCTCTAGACCTAGTGCCTTACCGATAATCTCTTGCACCTCCATCATTAGCCCACTAAAAACGAATTCTGCTTCAAACAAGTCGCGAATATAGGGATTAATGGAGAGTACCTCATATAACTTATGTAGCTCCTCAGTCTGGCTCTCAGTGACCTGTTTACCTTCTGCTTGTTGCTGTTGTAATGCGGTTTGCTTTTTATGAAAATCTCGCAGCATTACCTTGGCTGCTTGGTGCTGTTCTACCGCATCTCTCGCTTCTTTAAGTCGCATATACTCTTTGCTAGTGGATAAAGAGTCAGCGAGCTCTTGTGCTCTTTCCCTCACATCCATATTAATCCTCTCCTTATCGCTACATTCTTCAAGCTACACATTAAAACGAAAATTAATGATATCGCCATCTTTAATAATATATTCTTTCCCTTCTAACCGAAAAAGTCCTTTTTCTTTCAGTTTCTGCATACTTCCGTACTCGATAAACTCTTGGTTGCTTACCACTTCAGCCCGAATAAAGCCTCGTTCAATATCCGAGTGAATTTTACCAGCACCCTGCCGTGCTGACATTCCTTGCCGAATGGTCCAGGCTCGAACTTCATCCTCACCCACAGTAAAATAAGAAATTAACCCCAAATGCTCGTAAACTGCTTGTGCTAGTCTGGATATACCGGTTTCTTCAATACCTAGTTCTGTCATGAACATCGCTTTATCATCATCGTCTAGCTGATTTATCTCCATCTCGACCTGACCACTTACCATTACTAAGGGCATGCTGCGCTCATTAGCCCAAACCGATAGTTCATCTTGTTGCAAGTAGGATGAGCTCCGAATTTGGTCTTCGTCTACGTTAATAACCAATAATAAGGGTTTACGCGTAAAGAAGTCATATCCGCGAATTAATTTATCTTCCTCCTCGTCCAAATCTAGACTACGCAAGGGTAAGTCATTCTCTAAGACATCCTTACACTTCTCTAATACCGCTAACTCTTTAGTGGCATTGGGATTTTTAACCCGCTCTTTCACTAATTTCTCCATCCGGGTTTCCAATAAACTCCAATCAGTCAGAATCAGTTCTGATTGGATCTGGTTTAAATCTCGGATAGGAGATATGTTTCCATCTATTGTTGGTACCAACTCATTCTCAAAAGCCCGAATCACCTGAACAATAGCATCTACATCACGAACTGCCTTTAAGAATTCATTCCCCTTTTTTGACTGACCAGAGACCAATCCAGCAATATCTACAAACTCAATCGTCGCATATGTTGTCCTTTTTGGTTTAAATATTAGAGATAACCTAGATATCCGGGGATCCGGCACCTTGGCAATACCCACATTTGCCTTACTACTGACCGAAGATTCCACATTAGTTAGTAATTGAAAGATCGTGCTTTTACCACTTTGTGGAGTACCGATAATGCCTATTTTCACTAGACTTCCTCCGTTGCGATGGATTTCCAAAACCAACTCTAACACAGTTTGGGGGTTTATTTATCAACAATATTTTATGCGGATATATCTCTTAATGACAGTTACAACATGAAAGCCCATTTCCCTTTTACATCTACTCATTCCATTTTTCAGCCTAAGTATACTCTGACGGATATGCTAGTAACTGCTCCATTATCCTGCTATTTGGCGACTGCAACTAACTTTTTTGCATAACTGGTAATCTCATCAAACTTATCTGCCGCAATTAGCTTGTTATCAACTAAGTTGCCGCCAACACCAAGAACTTCTGCTCCATTGTCTCTAAACTCTCGGGCTGTTTCCACACTTATTCCACCAGTGGCCATTAATGTAACATGATCCAATGGTCCTAATATATTCTTAAAATAACTAGCTCCTACCACACCTGCAGGAAAAACTTTTACCATATCAGCGCCTGCTTCGTATGCCTTTTCAATTTCTGTAGGTGTCATACATCCGGGAATCACCATTCTTCCGTAGCGATTTCCTAAGCGAATTACATC
>SKHL01000159.1 GCA_007116995.1 Limnochordia bacterium | reverse complement strand
TGTTCAGCAGGTATCGCAACCTGATGCTGTTCCCATTGATCGAACTGACAATCCCCACATGACTTGTCCAACCAATAGCCTATCTTATTAATGTTTGCCCGTCGCCAGCTGACATCTGAAGCACTAAATCCAAGCAATACAGCCTGATGATTATCTTCGGACTCATTAATTACTTGAACGGCTGCAAACCCGGGGTTTACCAAAGCGCTATTAGCGCTAAGCTCGTAGACTTTGACCGATAACCTTTTGCCTGGGATAAGCTTTGGAGCACAAGAGTGACACACCTGATCACTTAAACGACCACCCGGTACTAGACCTGGAGTGTCTGCTAGGGTTATTTTATTGGTTAACTTCCATTGCAGGCATTCTACGGTGGTACCAGGGAATCTAGCGACTGTAGGGTTTCCCCCACCTTGCTTTTTGCCCATTTGGAGTAGGCGACCAATTATTGTAGATTTCCCTACATTGGTTGCTCCTACCACAGTCCAACGTCGGTAGTCATAGGCGTTTATGTAGTCTAGCAACCCTGCAACCCCTGCTCCAGTCGTAGCACTAACCACAAAGACGGGAAAACGTACGTGCCTGTGTGCAAGCTGCCTCTCTACCCACGCCTGGACTTCCGCAACCCGAGTCTTAGGTGGTAACAGATCCCCTTTATTCACTACAGCGACAACAGGCTTGTCCCCAAGAACTGTATCTAGTGCAACAGACAGGCTTGGTTCAAAATCGATCAAATCAAGAATTAGTAAGACTGCGTCACCCCAACCTACTCCAGCCTTAACCATCTCCACAGCATCCTGCCCAGTAATAGTAGTATGCTGCTCCTTGCCATAATGAGTAATCCGATAGCATCGTTGACACACTAGTGCTCGTCCGTCATCGGCTAACAAATGCTCCGGGAGATAACCCGTCTTACTTTCATCTTTAGACTGTAAATATGCACCGCAACCACGGCATTGTCTACGTTTAGCCATTAAAATCCTCCGTTACGTCGTAATACTGCTTCTGACGGAATCCACCCTTTTTTTACAAACCGACGCAACATTCGTCCTTCAATTTTGCGGACAAAGCGCGTACTCTTTAGCTCTTTTACACTTAAAGGATTAATCAAAATGGTATAGATACCTATCCGATTCGCACCAAATACATCTGTAAACACTTGATCCCCAATCATTGCTACTTGGCTCTTAGTTAAATCTAATCTTTGCATCGCCTTATAAAAAGGCCGGCGTCGCGGTTTAAAGGCCCTGACTACAGCAGGGATACCCATCTCTGCAGCAAACCGTTGCACACGGCTAGGAATGCCATTTGATACTAGGCATAATTTAAAGCCATCTTCTTGGACCCTTTTTATCCATTGTTGAAACTCTTCAGTTAGTTGATCGCTATCCCAACCAACTAAGGTATTATCTAAATCCATTAAAAATCCTCGGATTCCTCTACGCCAAAGAGCTTCTAAGTCTAAGTGGGTAACACTAGCCGTTATTTCCTTCGGACACAACAATTTCATCATAGATCTTCCCTTTTTAAGCGTACTTTTTTCCTTATTATACCACATATTTTTCGTAATCATAAGACAAATAAGGCAAACATATAGCCCTCATTGCTCCGTAGTTTTCTAACGAAGACGCCCTAGTGTCGTTGAACATCATTGTATGACACCACGAAGCCATGTAAATCAGAGTTCGAAGACATGAAAAGCGACTACCTACCTGGTTGATAGTCGCTCTGAGGACCATATGTCTTGGTTCTCTATGTTATTCCAAACACATCTTCTCCTGTAATTTGGCCAAAGCCCTTTTTTCAATTCGGGATACATACGATCGGGATATACCCATTGTCTTACTGATTTCACGCTGGGTCTGTCGATCTACATTCCCTAATCCGTAACGTAGCTCTAAGACGCGCTTCTCCCGCGGAGAAAGAAATCTTAGCTTTTCGCGCAAGTCTGCCTGATCTACCTCTAGTTCAACTTTCTCGAACACCTCATCAGTATCAGTACCGAAGATATCCATCAAGCTAATTTCGTTCCCTTCACGATCAGAACCAATGGGATCAAAAAGCATAACTTCATTCTTCAAACGTTTCGTTGAGCGCAAGTGCATCAGGACCTCATTTTCAATACATCGAGCTGCATAAGTGGCTAGTCGCGTGTTCTTGCCAGTATTAAAGGTGTTAATTGCTTTAATTAATCCTATGGTACCAATGGAAATTAAATCATCCGTATCTTCCCCTGTTTTATTAAACTTCTTAACAATATGAGCGACTAGTCGTAAGTTTCTTTCCACTAAAATATTGCGAGCCTCTTCGTCACCTGTAACCATCTTTTCCAATAACTCCAGTTCCGCTTGCGGAGATAGGGGTTTTGGGAATATGTTATTATTAGCAATATAGGATACTAAAACACCTATACCCTGAAACAACCAACCCACAGCTAACGCAGGAATTGGTGGGAACATGGTTTCACCTCCTGCCTAGATAGAGAAAGAGAGAATAATATCCACTCCCTATCCTATGAGGAGAAACCATTAATTGTGTCTGTCCGTGTTATTTTACTTTACTTTTAATCTTTTTCTTAATTGGGGATAAAGTATCCATGCAATTAATACACTGGCAAATCCTTGTAACAAATCACCAGGTATAGTGGTCAGAGCGGGGGCTATCCCGTAAAAAAAACTTGCAGCGATAAAATACCCAAATACCATCCATATAGCAGCTAACGGCAGACCAATCATAGGTTTAGACGCCAAATAGCCTATAATCACACCTTCTAGCCCTTTAATGACTAAGGTCCATGGAGCCCAATGGGCATATCCTAACAGCAAATCGGCCAAGGCGGATCCAAACCCACCTGCGACACCGGCTACTAACGGTCCAAATAGTAAGCCGACCAACAGTATAACAGAGTCGCCTACATTAATGAAACCTTGGACGGCTGGTAATGGGATACTTATTACCATAGTAGCCACAGCCACCAAAGCGGTAAATAGTGCAATATGAGTAAGCTTAAGCTGGTTCATATTAATCCTCCTTCCCTAAAACCATTCGGTAATAATTCTGCACTTAGATCTGAAATCCTCCCTTATTGAGAAAAACATATAGTTCTCCTCATTTAAACATGCGTTTACTCGTTACACACCTTTACTTGCTAGACCCTTAAAAATAGACTTAAGTCTTGATATACTCTTGTTTTCCTAAGGTATATGGCTTACCTGCATGTTCTGTTATCAGCTAACCTCTCTCTAGCAGATCTCAAAGTCGTTTTGGCAAAGTAAGACAACCTTGCTAAAAACGGAGAAAACACTATATATTGTATGTTATTTCTAACATAACCCAATATATGACCTTTGACATTTCCAAGATATTCTCGTATAGTTAAGGTCTGAGAATGAACAAGGAGGGAATTCAGGGTGGAATCAACAGCCTTAGCACTCAAACAGAAACAAACTACTGAAATAATTAAGCGTGATGGGCGCACGGTCCCCTATAGCTCAGATAAAATAACTGTGGCTATTGAGAAAGCAGCCACTCATGTAGGACAGAACACCGAGGTGGCCGAACAGATCACTAAGCAAGTCGAATCCTATTTAGCAACTATGTTTCAGGAAATAAAACCCCACGTTGAGAACATCCAAGACTTAGTCATTCGGGCCATGGATGAGTTAGGACACAACCAATTAAAGGAAGCTTATGTTAGTTATCGCAGACAACGGAGTCGTGTCCGCAGAGCCACTTCAGGATTGCATAAGAAATTGGAGGAGATCGTGTGGAACTTAGATCGTGGCGTTGAAGCTAATGCCAACGTTGGAGCTAACTTTTCGGCAAAACTTCTGTTAGGTGCAAGTGAGGCCTTTAAAGAATTTTATCTTGACGCCGTAATCCCGGAACATCTAGCGGAGGCTCATCGCTTAGCTGATATACATATTCATGATCTTGACAGTTATGGCACGACCATTAACTGTCTGCAAATTCCCTTTGGCCAGCTATGGCAACGAGAAGGCTTTAACACCGGATATGGTTGGTTACGCCGACCTAAGCGCATTAGTTCCGCCCTCGCCCAAGAGGCTATCATCTTACAGTCTAATCAAAATGACATGTTTGGAGGTCAATCGGATCCTCGTTTTGAAGATGCTGCTATCTTTATTCCTGAGCAATATGAAGAATTGGCACTTACTCATTTGTCTGATTTAACTCTAGATCAGCAGCAAGAGAAACACGAGATTGAGCGACAGACATTTCAAGCCTGTGAAGCATTGGTACACAATCTAAATACAATGCATTCTCGCGCTGGATCTCAAGTGCCCTTCTCAAGTATTAACCTAGGTTGCCCTAAAAACCAACGAGAGAAGTTATTGGTATCTCAATTCCTGATGGCTTTCAATGCTGGCCTCGGGCGAGGAGAAACGCCGATTTTTCCAAATCTAGTCTTTCGATTGAAGGCAGGAGTTAACTTCAACCCAGAAGATTTACATTATGACTTATACCAGCTTGCCTTGGAAGTAGCATGTCGCCGTATGAACCCTACATTTTCATTTATGGATTCATCTTTTAATGCTCCGTATGACGATAAAGTTTCCTATATGGGCTGTCGCTCACGGGTCATCGCGAATAAGCATGGTGAGGCTATCCCTGAAGGTCGGGGTAATATTGCGCCTGTTAGTCTTAACCTTCCACGGCTAGCCCTTAAAACGGAAGGTAGTATGTACCAAAAGAATATTTTAAACTTCTGGGTTCAATTGGACTCTCTATTAGATACAGCAGAAGAGCAACTACTTCACCGTTTCTCCGTATTAAAGAAGTTAAAGGTTAAAGATTTACCCTTTACTATGGGACAGCACTTATATATGGGTTCAGAACAACTTGAGTTAGAGGACAGTATTGCTGAAGCCATCAAACATGGTACTTTAAGCATTGGATACATTGGACTGGCAGAATGCTTAAAGGCTTTAATCGGGAGTCATCACGGAGAGTCAACAAAAGCTCATCAATTAGGCTTAGAAATCATTGCCCATATTCGCCGGCGCTGCGAACAGATCGGGAATAAACATAACTTAAACGTAACTTGTTATGCCACACCAGCTGAAGGATTATCTGGTCGCTTTATCGACTACGACCGCAAGCAGTTTGGATCGATAGAAGGAGTAACGGATCGAAAATTCTACACAAATTCATTCCATATTCCCGTGTATCATCACATTTCAATCATGGAAAAAATCAAACTAGAAGGCGTGTTTCATAAATTCCATGATGCAGGGCATATATCCTACATAGAAGTAGACGCCCCCCTAGCCAATAATACCCAAGCATTAGAGGAAATGCATCGGCTAATGGCAAAAGCTGATGTGGGTTATGCTGGTGTAAACTTTCCTATTGACGAATGTGAAGATTGCGCTCACCATGGCATTATGGGTGAAACCTGTCCCCAATGTGGCAGTAAACATATCAATCGAGTCCGTCGTGTAACGGGATACCTATCTTATTTACACCGCTTCGCTACAGGAAAGAAATCAGAGTACCAGGATCGAGTTAATCATAATTAGAAGAGAAGCAATTAGTCCCCAACGTGACCTAGCCTTTTGATGAAGACTAGGTCACGTCTAGGTCAGTATGATAAAAAAAGAGCCGTGGCTCTTTTTTATTCTGTCGTGCTTGTGATAGTACCTCCAAGCGTCTGCCAAATTAGGATCCTAGTAATGTTTCGCATTCTTGTTGAATCCAATCTTGGATGTCTGTCGTTAATCGATAGTAACACCAGGTTCCCTCTGTTCTTCGGCTGATCAAACCAGCGATTAGCATCAACTTAAGATGGTATGAGACCTTGGGTTGACTCAGTTGTAGTATTTCGCACAATTCCCCTACACATCGCTCTTGCTTCTGAAGTAATAGGACGATACGTAACCGTATTGGATCCGATAAAACATGGAAACGTCTGGCTGAAAGTTCTAGTTTTGCCACTAATCCAGCCTCCTGTGAAAGTATTCATTTTCTCCTACTATATTTTATACCGTTCCCCTAATTAAATCAAGCGGATTTGTGACACCTGTATCTTTCCTTTTTCAATAACTGATGGATAGGCTCTCTATGCACAAGTAGTCGCATGCCATTCATAGTAACCAATAAAGATCCTCCCATGTCCACTACCACCGCCATCCACAGTGTGAGCCACCCCATAGCTAAAATCAGCATATTCCAGGAGTCTTCCGTAGGTGATCCACTAGTTTATTGGCACAATCAGGACAATCAAGATCATGGATACGTATGGTGCTATGCATCAGTACGGCCCTCCTGCCAATGAACTAGACCCTGGCTAATTATATGCTGTACATGCTCGTCAGAAACGGAATAATAAACAAGCTTGCCATCTCGCCGGGATTTAACCAGCTGAAGATGGCGTAAAATTCGTAAGTGATGAGATACAGCAGCTGGTGTTATCTGTAGAATATGAGCTAAGTCACAACCACACAACTCTCCATGTAAAAGGCAGTAAACTATTTTTAGCCGAGATTGATCACTAAGCGCTTTAAAAAGTTCCTCTAACCCCGTGATCTGTGGTACCTCCTGCTTGAGTTGATCCACTCTATCATGGTGAACACAAAACACATCACATAAATCTATGGATTTATTACCCAATATAACCACCTCTACGATTAAACAGCTGTTTAATTGTATTATATCATAATTGGTAAGTTATCTCAAGAAGACAGAAAAAAGAACCCTAGTACGCAACTAGGATTCTCACTGGTATCTTGCTATAAATCTCGGTGTGATAAAGATAGATCAGCAACCCGGTCTTCAATTTTTTTTGTGAAATAGACCGCACGGATACTATTTGCCAAATCCCATGATCTCTCGTAACAATATGCAGCTAAAGCTGTGTTCCCCTTAGCAAAATATTCATCACCAAGCTTAATAAACTTGCGAATTTTCTTCTTTGGTAGTTGAGGCCACCACCATAAGATTCTTAACCGCCACGAGTCTCCGTCCATTAAAAACAATCACTCCAATATAATATAGAATAAGTTCCCCTCTATAGTAGCACGGAACTTGTTTTTGTGCAAGGCTGGATTTTCCAATTATGGTAATTGCCAAAACTAGGTTGACTAATCTAACATAGGATGGTATTCTTGTTGTCTGTCAACAATGCAGATCTAGAAGAAGGAGGTAAACAGTATGCAAAAGCAATTTGCTAAGTATATAATCGTAATTATAGTATTAGTATTTGGTTATACAGGTCTAGTTGCTAGTGCTACCCAGATTAGCAACCTCAGCCTCCGGTTATTAAACGATAGAGGTCGAGTTGCTACATTAACAGGCGAAGTTCTGGCTACAGAATCTGAGATGCCCCTAGCCCATGGAACCGTATCGATTCAAGGACAGCAAGTGCCGATTGAGAATGGACATTTTACCATTTCAGATCTAGGTGTAGGGGAACAGCGAATTCAGATCGATGGTCCCTTCCGTACATCCTATGATAGCATGATCCGGATTTATGCAGAAGACAACCAGGTTACGATATCTGTGGACAGTTATGTCCCTCAAGATGAAATCGACATGCTCGCCCGTATCACCCGGGCTGAGGCAGAAGGAGAATCCGCCACAGGACGGACGGCCGTAGCAGCCTCTGTTCTGAATCGAGTGTTAAGCTTGCGGTACCCTAGTTCTGTGCGGGAAGTTGTCTACCAACGAATTAGCGGACGTTACCAATACTCACCAGTTGCGGATGGACGTATTCGTTTAGCACCACGAGTCTCAGACTACGAAGCAGCGTACTCAGCATTAGCAGGCAATGACCCAAGTCTAGGAGCCACAGGATTTTTTAATCCTGCTAAGACAAGAGACCGATGGGTTCGTTCCAATCCAGTGACCACTGTTATTGGAGGTCATAGATTCTTTAGTTATTAGAGATTACCATCGAAAAACAGCTGTGTGGCGTGTCCACTGCAGCTGTTTTTCGATCCGCCTTTTCGTCCTCTTTGCTTGACAAAATGAGGATATAATAGCACAATGATAGTATTGATAAATAAGAACTTCTAATATAAAAGGATGATTTCCCTATGACCACACTAAATATCGGCGGTCTCATCCCTGAGTCTGTTGTAGATGGACCAGGTATCCGCTTTGCACTATTTGCCCAAGGATGCAAGCACGATTGCCCTCAGTGTTTTAACAATGAACTCCAGGAGTTTCGCCAAACCCGTCTACTTACAATTGACGAAATTCTAAACCAGATCCAGCAATATCAAAGCAAAGGAGTCACCTTTTCCGGAGGAGACCCCTTTGAGCAAGCAGAAGGTTTTGCAGAGCTAGCAAAACACTGTCGAAAACGGGGCTTATCTATCTGGTGTTATACTGGATATACCTATGAACACCTACTAACTGACCCTCCCAAGCTCGAACTACTTAAGGAGTTAGATGTCCTGGTAGATGGGCCATTCGTTTTAGCCAAAAAGGATATTTCTCTTCACCTCCGCGGATCTAGTAACCAAAGACTCATAGATGTGCAGGCCTCTCTCAATAACGGTACTATCATCTTATATCATGAAAAGAGTATA
>SKHL01000301.1 GCA_007116995.1 Limnochordia bacterium | reverse complement strand
ATCTTGGGGAACCCTACAAGCTTGCCCGGAGAAAGGTAGCCCAGACCAGCCAGGTCTATTTGTGGCGGGAGACTGTGTAACCGGAGCAGCTACAGTCGTCGAATCCATCGGAGCGGCTCGTAGGGCAGCTATCAGTATTAATGCATATCTACAAGGAAGTCAAATCCCTGATATAGCACCTTTTCGTATCAGTCGTGGTGAGTTAGACGAACTCGATTCCGAAGAATTTCGTGAGCAGCCCATGAAACCCCGGGAACAGGTTCAGCACCTACCAGCAAAGGAGCGAGCTACCCATTTTCAAGAATACTCCCTTGGCTTAACCAAACAACAGGGTAGCAATGAAGCCACGCGCTGTTTAGAGTGTGGTTGTCTCGATGCCCATAGCTGCAACCTGCGGGAATTAGCCAGTGAGTATCAAATAGACACTGCTTGTTTAGGAACCAATCAGAAACGTCATGATGTGAATCGGACCCATCCCATTATTCAACACGACCCAAATAAGTGCATTCTCTGTGGTAAGTGTGTTCAACTATGTCAAGATGTGATGGGTGTCAGTGCACTCTCTTTTGTGAACCGGGGTTACGACACTCTGATCCAACCCGCCCTTAACCAACCCTTAGCTGAGGTCTGCCAATCCTGTGGTAACTGTGTGGCCTCCTGCCCCACAGGAGCACTTACGATAGACTTGCCTTGGGTAAAGCGAGGTTCTTGGAGAGAAACCCAGATAGTGGAAACCACCTGTCTCCAATGTGATGTTGGCTGCGCACTCGAATTGCATCTAGTTGGGGATCGAATTGTTAACGCTACGGCACCCTTGCGACACCCTGTTAATCTTGGTAGTTTATGTGAATACGGTAGTTTTAACTATGATTTCCAATATGATCCCAATCGAATTCGAACGCCATTAATCAAAGATAACGCACAATTTTCCGCGACTAGCTGGGAGACTGCCCTTACGTTTACAGCAGAAAGATTAAAAGACATTAAGACAATGCATGGCTCTGATAGTCTGGCTGTATTTCTATCTCCTAGATTAACCAACGAGGAGCAATATTTGGCAGAATGTCTGGCCCGTCAGGGTCTAAAGTGTACGATCGCTAGTACCCGTTCCACTAGCGCTCCCAACTTAGCGACTAGCCTTGATTCTAACGTTCCATCGCTGCAGGACGTGGAGGCTAGTGACCTCATCATCACGATCAACTGGGATTTACGACGGGATTATCCCATTGTAGCCCAGCGGGTCCGCAAGGCCATAGAAAACGGGGGCACCCTAATAAGCTTACACGAACAAGACGACTTAGCATCTATAGTAGCTGACGTTAAATTGGCACATAGCCCCCTGATTATCGCAGATGGAGAACACCTTAGCTCCAATGTATATAAGACACTACATGATACAGGGACTGAAGCTCACGCTGGTATGCTCTGGCTCACAAAAGGTGGGAATACGCGGGGGCAACAATGTGCGGGAATCAACACTCCTGCGACATCACTGCTAGAAAGGCTGACTTCCCAACAGCTAAAGGGTCTAATTGTGATTGGTGATGATTTTTCTTTTTCACACCAAGTATACAATCCCGACATGTTTATCGTGTCCTTTAATAGCTGTTGGTCCCCCACCCTTGAAAAAGCAACGGTGGTTTTACCATTAGCTACTCCCCTGGAAAGCAATGGCACAGTAGTCAATATTGAGGGTCGCACCCAGCAACTACGGGGAATCTGCCCCCCCTTAGGAAAACTAGAAAACTGGGAAGCACTAGTGGCACTAGCTCGATTACTAGGCGTATCTCAGCAAAATTTAGGAGTTAAGGACAGTGAAACTATCATTTCTAATGTTATAAAAACTCATGTGTCTTAGAATGACTGAAAACAGGCTACGGACCATATATTGGTCCGTAGCCTGTTTCTTCTAGAGCAGGTATTCTTCAAAATGACTTCAGAACGATGAATACCAAGGACACTCTCTACCATCAATCACATATCTACACCGGGGCTTACAATGATAGCAAATATTGATTTTATCTTTGGCGATTGCTTTATTGGTCCATTCGGGGTCAGCAAGCAATCCCCGACCTACTGCGACCATATCAATCAGATCATTCTCAAGGAGATATTCGGCCTGCTTCGGATCTCTAATTCCAAATACACATATGACAGGAATATCAACTTCCTTGTAGATCTCTGTGCCCATGTATGTAATTGGATCATAGGAGATCTCAGGCATCTCCAGGTTGTTAGCCCCTATGCCTGATGATACATTGAGCAGGTCTACCCCTATTTGTTCTAGCTTTCTAGCAAAGTACCGATCTTCCTCCATTGTTGGATCATTTACACCTAGTCGATAACAGAGGATAAACTCCTTACCGACCGCTTCTCTGATGGCTGTTAGGATGTCTAGCGATAAACGCAGGCGATTGTCCAATGAGCCACCATACTGATCACTACGATCATTTACTTCTTTCGAAGTGAATTGACTTAGTAAATATCCATGGGCCCCGTGGATCTCGACCCCATCTAGACCAGCCTGTTTGGCCCGGATAGCTGCACTAACAAAATCCCGCTTAACCTGTTCTATCTGTTCGGCAGACATGGCATGGCATTCTTTCTCCGCTAGACTAGCTGACGAAGAGGAATACACACTAGGACCAACTCCCTGACGTCCGGCATGTACTAACTGAATAATCACAACAGCCCCTTCAGCGTGAGCACTAGCTGCGAGCTTTTGAAACTGAGGGATATGCTCATCCCGCCACAATCCAAGCTCCGTATCGGCTAATCTCCCTTCCTTGGAAATAGCTGTTGCCTCCACAATTATTAAGCCTGTTCCTCCCTTCGCCCGCTTTCCATAATGAACCCCTCGATCGTAGGTCTCAAAGCCCTCCTGATCTGCCCAGTGAAAACAAACCAGGGCTGGCATAGCTATGCGATTCTTTACTTCATACTTATTAATCTGTATCGGTCGATTAATCATCAAAAGCACTCCCATCAGACATCCTTAATTCTCCAAATAACTACTGTATCTATCCTTCTTGCTAATACTTTACCCATCCGCAGCCATAGTTCTAGAACTCCGCAGATCCTACTGTTCGCGGAAATGATATCACGTCTCGAATATTGGTCATCCCGGTAATATACATAATTGCTCGCTCAAACCCTAGACCATAACCAGCATGTTTCACTGTGCCATATTTTCTTGTATCCAAGTACCACCAGTAATCTTCCTTCTCTAATCCTAATTCTTCCATACGTTGTTCTAACAAATCTAACCGCTCTTCCCGCTGGCTTCCACCAATAATCTCGCCTACACCAGGTACAAGCAGATCCATCGCAGCCACAGTTTTCTTGTCATCATTCATACGCATATAGAAGGACTTAATCTCCTTCGGGTAATCCATGACAAATACGGGCTTTTTGAATATCACTTCGGTAAGATAGCGCTCATGCTCTGTCTGTAAGTCCTCGCCCCATTCCACAGGATACTCAAACTTCTTATCTTGCTTCTGTAAAAGCTCAACAGCCTCGGTATAGGTAATTCTGATAAAATCGGAATGAACCACGTTCTCTAGTCGATCAAACAGTGTTTTATCAATAAAGCTATTAAAAAAGGCCATTTCCTCTGGAGCATGTTCAAGGCAATAATTAATTACGTGTTTTAGCATTTCCGCAGCCACTTCCATATTGTGGGCTAAGTCAGCAAAGGCCATCTCGGGCTCAATCATCCAAAATTCTGCTGCATGCCTAGCTGTATTCGAATTCTCTGCCCGGAAGGTTGGTCCGAAGGTGTAGACATTACGATACGCCATGGCATAGGTTTCCACAGCTAGTTGACCACTTACTGTCAGATTTGTTTCTCTCTTGAAGAAGTCTTGGCTAAAGTCCACAGATCCGTCTTTACTCTTAGGTAGCTTAGCTAAATCTAGAGTAGAAACACGAAACATTTCCCCAGCACCTTCACAGTCGCTACCAGTGATAATAGGAGTTTGGACATAGACAAACCCTTTTTCCTGGAAAAACTGATGAATAGCAAAGGCAGCTAAGGATCGAATGCGAAAAACAGCAGCAAAGGTATTGGTGCGGGGTCGAAGGTGCGCGATTGTCCTCAAAAATTCGAAGGTATGTCGTTTCTTTTGCAATGGATAAGCTTGATCTGCTTGTCCTTCAATTATTACCCTTGCAGCCTTTAACTCAAAGGGTTGTTTCGCCCCTGGGCTTTCTACTAATTGTCCTTCTACTACAATAGCCGAACTAATGGTTAGTTTTGCTACGTCAGCGAAGTTATCTAGACTGTCCTCAAACACAATTTGTAGGTTTTTAAAAAAGGAACCATCATTTAACTCAATAAACCCAAAAGATTTAGAGTCGCGAATGGTCCGAATCCATCCTGATACCATAATCGTTGTATTCAGGTATGCATCTGGTTGTAGAAATAACTGCTTCACGGTTACGTTATTCATCCCTAGTCCTCCTTGATTTCACATCTAGTTTTTAAAGTAATTCAATGTTTCTGCCTTCACATGCAGCTAGAATCTCTTTAGACCAAACTGAAGATTGAACCTCACCAATATGGAGTTTCTCTAAAAAAAACATACATAAGCGTGACTGTCCAATTCCTCCACCAATGGTATAAGGCAAATTACCAGATAGCAGCTCCTTGTGGAATTGGAAACCAGTCCGATGTTCACAACTAGCTGCCTGCAATTGTGATACTAGAGTATGCTCGTCAACGCGGATTCCCATGGACGAAACCTCTACCGCCTGGTGCAAGAGAGGATACCAAAACAGGATATCTCCGTTTAAACTCCAATCATCGTAGTCCGGAGCACGTCCATCATGCTTTAGGCCAGAACGTAGCACACCTCCAATTTCCATCAGGAAAACCGCTTTCTTACTCTGCGTTATGGCATCCTCTCGTTCTTTTGCCGTCAAACCTGGATACATGTCCTCTAATTCTTGGGTTGTAATAAAAGTTATTTCTTCCGGTAGCATCGGATTCAGACAAAAATATTGATCGCTAATATACTGTGCCGTATTTTGAAAAACCCGATAAATGTTTTTCACAGTTTCTACTAAAGTGTCCCGAGTTCGATCTTGTTTAGTGATAATTTTTTCCCAATCCCACTGATCTACATAAATAGAATGTAAGTTGTCTAGCTCTTCATCTCGCCGAATGGCATTCATATCCGTATAAAGACCTTCTCCAACATGAAAGCCATATCGCTTAAGAGCTAAGCGCTTCCACTTAGCGAGAGAATGAACTATCTCGCATTGTCCTCCATTTATAGCCGAAACATCAAAATCTACAGGGCGTTCTGTCCCATTTAAGTTATCATTTAAGCCCGACTCTGGACGGACAAACAACGGTGCAGAAACCCGGGTCAAATCTAGTTCCTCGGCTAACGCTCGTTCGAAATAGTCCTTTAGCTTTTTAATCGCTACCTCAGTTTCCCGTAGTGGTAGTTTCACAACATAATCCTTCGCTAGACTGGTTTTATCATATGTATCTTGCATTCCGTGGGAATCCTCCTATCGTTGCACTCTGAAAATGACTTCTACTACTATCTCGTACCCCTGCCACTGGACTTGTGATTGTGGCTTAAATTCGTCTTCTTTCTGGTTTTTCCAGCTCCCTTTTATCCTAACCGATGCGTCAAACCTCTTAATAATATGCTACACACCTGTCCATTCGTTACGGTTGAATAAATCTAGGATACGTTGGTGCAGCTCCTGACAATCCCCGTCTGCTACAGCCTCATCTAGCAGATCTGCAAGGGTCGTATCTAGTGAATCTAGGTACACAACCCTGCTACCCTTCTGCCGTTCCCGTAAGTCTACGACTTTTACTTTGGGAATAAGCAGAACGACGGGCACCAGGCTGACATGCTGCTCTTGGCCTAATTCATCTGCGATGGTCTGGGCATATCGCTTGGCGAGCAACAAAGGGTTAGCAAATTTATACCCTTTGTTCCCTAACGACCCCAGATAGGGTAAAGCAAATCGACCAAAACGCACGTGTGTCCAATATCGTTCCTGCTCGCTACCCAAAACACCAGAAAAATTGTATCGTAGATCGATTATTTTAAGCAAAACGATCCGACTAGCAGTGACAATCAGGTAATCTATCTTCATATCTGATATCTTTCCTAGCGAAGAGTTTCGCATCTGCAATTTATCAAACACCCTATTTTTCTTTCCTTCGCCTAACCTAACCCCTCTAGAGTCTAGGATACGAGAGCCAGTCAGCTTCCCAGTTAGGACCTTAGCGAGATGGGCCTCAGCCAAAGCCGCCCCTCTAATCACTTGGCATGCACTAGACTCCCATCCTTGAATACGCCGTTCTATGGAGTGCTTAAGATAGGTACTACGAGCAAAGGGCAGTAAGTAATGGGTGATAATATACACTATTGCTACTATGGGAAAGATCCTTACCATAAAAACATCACCTCTCTTAGCGTAACTCGATCAAAAGATACTTCGACACAGCGTTCCTTATATACCTGCCTAACCATGTATGTTTTAACCCAAAACTCCTTTATATCTCTGTATAACTATAACACACTTAAAAACCTTATCCTTTCGCTCTTGAGCAAGTACTCGGATGTTACCCTGCAATCTATTTCACGCATATTCTTACAGCAGACAAGTTCCACTTTTTCCCCTTACTGCATAAAATGGAACTTAGAAATGATTTTTGCGAGGAGAGGATTTTCATGCCGTTCAAACTAAAGCTTCAACATCTAGCGGGATTGCGGGAGAATACCCTCCTATGTAGTAATGGATTAGCAGACAGTCTAGGGATAGATGAAGGCCTAGTTTCTTTAGGGATCGGATGTCTTAATAGGGATGTAAGCCTGAAGATAATACCCGGGGAGGAAAATAGCTTGGTATTCAGTGACAATCTGCATAAGGAACTACGAATACCAAACAACTTCCAGCTAACTATCAGATATAACACCAACCAGATTAAAATTGGTCCTTTGCTAGGAGTGTTAATTAGTCAACAAAAGAATAGCAAACTCACGCAAGGGGGCTATGACAGTGTTTATCAATACTTTCAACACATTTCCCAGAACCAGCATGGACTAGTTTATTTTTTCACCCTTGCAGAGATAGACTGGGATACGCGGCAAGTCACTGGTCACTACTGGCAGGGTGATCAATGGATTAAACAAGTCCTACCACTCCCTAAGGTTATTTATGATCGCAGCTTTGGAGCGGAGGGCAAGGATGAAGCTGAAGCACTGCGACAACAGAATGCCCTATTGAATCTTGGAATACAAATCTATAACCAACCAACGAAGATAACTAAAACTATGACATACAATCATGTCGAGAAATATGAGCACCTTGCAAACTTGTTGCCGAAATACCAGGATTTTTCCTGGTTAAATTTCTTCAATTTCCTTCATGACACCAAGAAAGTGTATTTAAAGCCCAATACCCTTTACAAAGGCCTTGGTATTATGCGTATTACCTACAGTGATAAAACATATGGTCTAGAACTGCAACGACCTGGTAGGACCAAACGCTTGACCTTTCAGCACCAGAAAGATGCGAAAAATGCAGTAGCTGCAGAGCTAAGTACGGACAGTAGTTATGTTATCCAAGCAGAAATTGATCTCTGCTCAGTAATGGGTAATCCCTTTGACATACGGGTCATGCTACAAAAGTGGACCCCATCTACCTGGCAGGTGACTGCGATAAATGCCCGCATCCGTAGGGAAAAGGCCATTGTTACTAGCCCTCGAAGTGGGGGCAACATTCTCCCCATTGAATCCGTGCTCCATTTAGCACTTCCTGGCCGAGAAGAAGAAATTATCACCGAGATAAGCAAATTATGTTGTGAGCTTGGCAGAGTTCTTGAAGAAAAGTATGGTTTCCTTGGAGAACTAGGCATTGACTTGGGCTTGAGTAGGCAGGGAGAAATAAAACTAATTGAAGTCAATGGACGACCATTAAAAGTGAGCTTTAAGCGTTTAAATGATAAAAAGATTGAGCATTCCATGCATAGCGCTCCTATTATACTGGGTTTCAGTCTAGATGGATTTAGGGAACAGACTCCTTTACCAACCAAGAAAGAACCCGTCAATTATCAGTTGTTAGAATGCACCTCCCCATATCTAGGCTATACAGAAGATAAGGTAGTGTTTATAAATAAAACTCAGCTTAGTGACCTCGGACTTAGATCAGGACAAGGAATTAAAATCAGATTTAGTTTAGCTACGATAGACGCAACTGTAATCGAACGGAACATCGCGGAGCAATCCATGCTGTTCTCTCCAACCCTATTTAGCTGCCTAGGACTACAACCAAATATATCACTGTCATGTCAAAGCCTACACAACGGCATCCTAGTGCTAGGTCCACTAGTAGGCATGATCACTACGCAGACACTAGCTAGTATACGAGCAAGTAAATACACATTTCAATCAATGCAGTTAGCACGTGAAAAAGGAATCTGCTACGTTTGTTTCTCTACGGAAGAGATTAACTGGGACCAGCAAACCATCAGAGGAACCTATTATCATTGGAGAGACAACCAATGGGTTACGGCTACCCTTCCCATTCCAGAGATCATCTATGACCGAACGGTCTATCCCGGTGATAGGCAAAAGAGTGATACACATAAGGAGGCTATTAGACGTTT
>SKHL01000302.1 GCA_007116995.1 Limnochordia bacterium | reverse complement strand
TGCACCTAATGCTCGACTTAGACCTCTACTTCGCGTCCGTTCGACTACACTTATCATCATCACACTCAGAATTCCCACAGAGCTAACAACAATAGCAATAAAACCAAAGGCGAAGAAGAAGTAGATTACCTGATTTACCATAGAGAATAACTCTGCATTACGATCTCTAACATACTCCACAGCCAAATCCCCGTTATCTAGTAAGACTGATTGTAGAATCACTCGAGCATCATTAGCAGCTGCATGGATCTGATTACTCTGTGCTTGAATCACCATACTAGGGTACGAATCGAATGTTGCACTACCGCTAGGCAAGAACTGCTCGAGGGCTTGAGCGGTATCCATGTTGCCTCTAGGAAAACCCTGAAACATGTCCTGTACTCTTCCTAGTACTTGAGGATCAGACAGCACCTCGCCGCGCATGCCTTGAGTACCTCCAGGTAATCGAGTGTTACCCCCAGTTTGCCCCACACTAGCTTCGACGTGAGAACCAAGAGGGATAATCCCATGACTTCGATCAACAAATGCAATTTGTAACTCATCCATATCGTTATATACACCGATAACTTCAAATTTCATTCCTTGATTCACAGGTGCACTCTCGCCAGCTGTAGCTCGTCGTGCTACATTAGCTTGTTGCATTCTACCTACAGCTCGGTCCAAAATAATACTTCTACCCACCGCTGTTTCACCCGAAAATAGCTGCCGAGCCACAGTCTGAGATATTAGGATGACACGATTGCCTTGGTGTACATCCAACTCGCTAAAGAAATCACCTGCCACTAGTTCAAGACCTCCAGCCAAAAGGTAATCCGCTGTGGCTCCAACTAACCCTTGAAGACGATATGTCTGATCGGCCCATAGTAGGCTCATCTGCAATCCTAAGTTCTGAACAATATAAGCTCGTTGGATATTGCTGCTCTCCTTAAGCTGTGGAATCTGCTCCATGTTAAACACACTTTGACTGCGCACTTGAATGGATCCATCCTCACGCTCCTCACGGGTTTGAGCAGTCACCACCAACAGGTTTTGGCCATATTTTGTGGTCGCCTCATTGATTTGAGCGCGAATATTAAAATTAGCGCTTAAGATCAGAGATACGGCCCATATTCCTAACGCAACTTGAAAGATAGTTAGCATCGTACGCACCGAGCGGCTTTTTAACAATCGTATTGTATAGCTCAATAAATCTCTCAACTGTAATCACCCCTTTATACAGACCGCAGCGCATCTACGGGTCTAATCTGTGCTCCTTGGTATGCTGGATATACGCCAAAAATCAAACTTATGCCTAGCGAGATAAGAATCCCAATGAGTTGCACCATAAACGTGTGCGATATCGGTTCATCGACTAAGATAGATACTAAATGTACACCGCCATAGGATATGGCAACACCGAGAACTGAACCAACCACACCTAATAAGCATGCTTCAACTAAGAACTGGAAAAAAATTGCCTTACGATTAGCTCCTAAGGCCATACTTATCCCAATGCCCCGTGTGCGCCTCAAGATACGCGCCAGCATAAGTGTTAGAATGTTTACAGCAGCTATGAGCAAACCAATAGAAGCAAACAAGGCAACAATCATACCCATAAATATATTGCGCTGTTGCTGGTTTTGCAGCTCTTCATACGGAGCATAAATGGAAACCAAGTCACCATACGCTAAACTTGCGTACTGACGCACTTCTCGTAATAGCACTCCTAAGTTTGCTCCATCAGCCACACCCACACGGAGTTCTGAAAATGTTGTGCTAGTATTAGCCCCACCCGCCATCTGTTGAACAGCACCCCACATCTGGTTACCTGCAGCAGCCATCTGAAAACGGGTATTGCCTACTTGGGGTTGGGATGTAACAGGAATAAAAACCTGCAGATTAAAGTCTCCTATTGCGCGCCGTCCTTCTACAGTGTGACTTGTTGGTGCCAAAACACCTAAGACTGAATAGGGCTTATCATCGCCAGCAATTAACACATCCTTACCGACAGCATTTTCGTCTGCAAACAAGCGCTCAGCCATGGCACTGCCTAAAATCATCACCCGATTACCTTGATCTAAGTCATTTTGCATAAAGAAAGTTCCACTATGCAAAGAAAAGTCCATAAAAGGGAAAAAATCAGGTGTGGTCAATATCACTTGTAGATTATTTTCCTGAAAGTTTCCTCCGCCTCTAAATCCAGTCTGGATCGGCACTTCTTGGTATGATACCATTGATGGATCTAACTGATACATAGCTGATTGTTGTACAAAAGCATAACTGTTGGGAAAGGATACTTTTAGTTGACGAATATCGTCTAAGGTAAACTGAACGCGATCATTGATTGCAGTCGTTGCAATTGATAGGAGCGGACTCGTAGCATTAGCTAACACCTCGGCAATATCTTCAACAGCTGTCATCCGAACCATTCGGTATGTTGGTTGCCGTAAATACGTTGCCTGCTGGATGCGAACCCCATTAAATAAAGCAAGTACAGAGACAATAACACCCACACCAAGGCCGACAGCCACAATGATTAAGATCGACTCAAATAGACGGGTTCGACACTGTCGATACGCCCAAAAAACTAAGTCACGCAAACTCATAATCCCACCCCAATCCCTACTTTAGTAGACAACATGCCGGTTAAGGCATATAGTTCCCACATCGCTAATACATGATCATACTCAGCATGTTGAAGGTCCACTTCAATACTACGAACCATCAGCGCTAATTCTTTCGTACTCAGTGCCGTGGATAACCCCGCTTGAAAGCGCCGCTTTTCTCGTTCTAAACCATCTGAGGCATCCACTAACCGCTCTTCTAGATTTCTGATGCGATTCTTCGCAGTCTCGATTTTCCGATAAGCAGTGTCCACATCACGCTCAGCACGCAAAATAGCTCGTTCTACATTAAGTTCTCCCTTTTCAACTGCAAGTTCTAACTCGGCTAGACGATAGGGCTCATCCTCAGGAAATAGAGATCGCTTCACCGAGATGCTAGCACGAAACTCGTATCCAATCGCATTGGCACCTGTTCGGGGTTGGTAAGAACTCGCTAGTGTCATATCCCACTTGTGATCCCGCAGAAAATCCGCTAAATTTGCTTGTGCTAAGGCCAATCGATAGATTGCATCTTGCACGGCTGTACTTTCTACCACACCGAGTTGCGTCCAATCGCTTCGTTCATGCTCAACCGTTAACGCATTATCTTCAATCTCCAGAGAGATAACAGCGTCAGGTACGGCGAGCAAATCTGCAAAATCTAGTTGTGCTCGACGGAGCGTCTCTTGCGCTTCAAGCAGGCTTTGATAAGCCGTATCCACTTGGGTATCAGCTCTCACAATTTCCACCTCGGGCTTCTCTAATTCCTTGACCATTTCTAGCTTTTCTCTAGCAATTTCATACTCGCGCGATTTTAATTCAACGTGATCCAACAGTTTAACTAAGGTATAATAGGCATGCGCCACATCCAGAACTAGTTTTTGTTGGGCTGCGATTAGACTACTAACAGGAGTTGATGGACTCGCTGGGCGTTCTGCTTTAACAGGTGTTAGCATTTTTTGGGTAAAAGAGATACTCGGTTTCAGCATATTTCTAATATCCGTGTTTATACTTGCGGTCTTAAGATCTCCCCGTAATGTTAGGGGAACTGTTAGATCAATCCGCCCGTTTTCGGTAATATCTACACGAGTTTGTAGCTGGACCTGGATAGTGGAGTCACGAAGCTTAATATCATCGATATCTCCAGCGAAATCTAGGATCGTTGCACTAAAATTAATAGTAGGACAGGTGACAGCAGTATAGGCTGTCTTCGCCAACGCAATTTCTGTCTCGTTGTAGGCGATTGCTAAATCCCGATTGTGTTGCAATGCCCAACGGATCGCCGCGGTTAATCCAAGTTGTTCTGGTATACTTTGTGTGCTAGCACTAACGAGCCAGGAACTAGTTATCACGAAGATCACACTCATCGCGATAACCAGGTGTGGTCCTCCTTTTCTCATCTAATTATCACCCTTTCGAACAATTTCGGGTTGACCGATTACATTATATAAGTCTCGGCGAACTCGAATGTGTTCCCAGATACCGTCTTTTACTGCCTTTTCTGCATTCTCTACAGACTTTGTCGCGTTTTGTAGCTGCGTATCACTTGCGACACCATCGCGATGTTGAGCGGTAACCACTTGCACATTCCGCTGAGCATAATCTAGCTCACGTTGTGCGAGGTCAATCGCTGTCTCTTGTTGGCCCACTCGTAAATAAGCCGTACGTACATCAAAGAAAACTCGATTTTTCGCTTTCTCTAAATCAATTTCTGCTCGTTGCTGATCGGCTTTTGCTTTATGTAAGGTTGCCCGAGGTGTATACTCGTTACTTGCTAACCGGACAGCTTCTTTCGCCGTGTCGAGTATTTCAACTGCTCGTTTAATTGTTTCAGAATCCAACAGCGCAATCTCTAACGCTTGGTCAAAGGTTAATTCAAGAGGACGAAGGGTCAAGTCCATGATATCTGTTAGTACAATATCAACTTCTAAACTCAAACCTACTAACTCATTAAACCGATAGTATGCTGTGTGCAGCGTATCTGTTTGGTTAACAAAGTTTACCTTTGCGCTTAATAGGGAGTTATAGGTACGGGTTAATGCTAGTTCTGATATTAAACCAGCTTCAAACCGCGCCTGTTCTATCTCATAATTATTTTGCGTATCGCTTAGTGCTTGTTTCTGTTCTTCATAGCGAGCTGAAGATTTTAGAAGCTCATAATACGAACGCTCTAGTTGGAGAATCAAATCCTCTTCCGCTTTTACTAACGTCTCCCTAGCCTTAGCGAAGCTCTCCTCAGCTTTGTCAATTTCCTCGACATCACCAACAATTTTGACCCGGTTTAATTCCGCTTCTGCATCAGCTACGCGTAATGAACTCAGCCGTATATCCAAATTATTCGTTAGACCGATTTCAAACGCATCTTGGAGCGAGATGGACACTGTTTGGGCCCAACCAACAACACTAGCGAGTACAAGTAGTAACAAACTGATGACAAATATCTTTTTCATTTATATATTCCCCCTTCTGTCCCTGTTAGTTCTACAGGTTTAAAGCGTTTATCAATCGGCATATCGGAGATAACCTTCCCATCAGAGATAACAATAATATGTTTCGCATATCCAGCTACTTTTGCACTGTGCGTTACCATCGCAATGGTTACACCTTGATCATTTAAGTCCGTGAATAGATTCATGATTTCATCTTCATGTTTACTACTTAGGTTTCCAGTGGGCTCGTCAGCTAATACTAAGCTCGGATTGTTAGCTAACGAGCGGGCTACCGCCACACGTTGTTGCTCACCGCCAGATAATTGGGTTGGATAATGGTGTATTCGGTGATCCATCTGGACCATTGATAGATATTTGCTGGCAATCTCTCGTCGTTCTTTCACTGGTTTCTTAGCATACATTAACGGAATACAGACATTTTCTAATGCTGAGAGTTCATTAAAGAGGTTATAGCTTTGAAAAACAAAGCCAAAATGCTCATTGCGAATCCGGGATAATTCCGTATCATCTAATTCGCTAACATCTATACCTTCTAACAGATACTCGCCCTCACTCGGCATATCAAGCAATCCTAACACATGCATCAATGTAGACTTCCCTGACCCTGACGACCCCATAATTGCAATAAATTGTCCTTTCTCAATCTTGATGCTGACCTCATCGAGAGCCCGTACATCGTGTTGACCCATGTTGTAGATCTTAGATACATTTCGCAATTCTATCATAGTCTACGTCCCCCCTCCATATTTACCTTAACTTGGCCATAATGCCGAAACTCATCATACGAACTAGTAATCACCAAATTCCCAGGTAGTAAACCATTCAGGATTTCTACTGCCGTACTACCAATCATTCCATAACGAACTTCCTGCCGCAGTGCTACCCCGTCTCGTAGTACGTAGACAAATAATTGTTCTCCACTAGATAGATACGCTCCCCTTGGTAAATAGGGACTGTCGACGCGTCGGCCAACCTCAATATCTACGGTTACTGCACTGTTTGGGCGCAACTCAGTAACCGGATTCGCAAACTGCAAATGTATTTCGACAACTGGATTACCACCAACATCGACAGCACGTGGAGCAATGTATGTGACGATTCCCTCATACGACGCAAACGCGGTCTTTATGGTCGCAGGGTGTTGTAACTCAATGAGATCAATAACATCTGCATTTAGGTTCCCACGAATAATCGGGTTCTCGACATCGGCAATGGTCATTAATAATGCATTATTGGCAACATCTGCACCTTTGGTGTTGTTTAACTCAACAATTCGACCGCTGATAGGTGCCTTGACTATCAACCCTTCCCGTGTAATTGTAATATCTGCTAACGCCTGTTGTTCGGTTTCTACCGTTTCCAGCGCTCGCTGTAAGGCTATAACGTGTCTGCGCACCGACTCTTCTGCCTGACGCACTAGACGTTGTAGGCTCGACTCTGCGTCCTTCGCCGTAATCTTAGCTCGTTCAAGCTCTATTCTTGCAATTCCACCATACGAGAATAATAATCTCTTTAATTCAAGGTCTTGCGTGGCGTCTGCCAAGCTTTTACGACTAGACTCAATATCACGCTCATTCTTATCTATTTCGGTTTCCTGATCAAACAACAGGCGTTGTAGATCCTGTTGTGCTTGGTCTAAGCGGCGCTGTGCTGCCACATACCGTGTTTCCAAGTCCAGCGAGTGAATTTGTAACAAAACCGTACCTTCCTCGACATCCTGCCCATCGGCCACATATAATTCGGCAATGACTCCAGCAGCAGGTGCGCGCAACCCCCCTTGACTTTTCGGCACAATCACTCCGCTTGTTGTGACATCAATGGCAAAATCTCGTTTACCTACCTCTGTGTAGGTAAAATAGTTTAGCACATACTCTTTTTCCGATGGAGCCATAAAATAGAAGGCAGAATAGCCCAAGAACCCAATCGCGATGATCGTAAATACGGCTAAGCGTAGATGACGATTGCTATTTGCTTTCTTCGCTGGTTTTCGTTTGATAATGGAATCTGTTAGATTAGCCATTTTTCATCTCCTTTCATATATGTAACTGCTAATAGTAGAATGCATTCTTAGTATACAAGGAAATCTTGGCTAAAGAATATGAAGATTGTGGGAAAAAACGAAAAACATCTGAACCCAAAGAGTAAAACTGCCGACTATATAGGTGAAAGGGTTGAGAGCCATGGATTTTGACAGCATCTATGACGAGTTTGCAGAATGTGTCTACTCCTATCTGAGATTCAAATTAGGTGATCAATACGTAGCCGAAGATATCATGCAGGATACTTTTATGGCCGTCTACAAACAGATTGATCAAGTGGACGCCGTTACATCCCTAAAAACATGGATATTAACCATAGCTCACCATAAAATGGTAGATTGGCTTCGCAAAAAACAGCTCACTCAATCTAGCTTGGATGAGAGTGTCAGTGACGAAGCCTTCGTAACATCCATTGACGAATCTCTTAGTTTGAGACACACACTCGGTAAGTTTGATCAAGATGTGCGCACCATTATCTATGGCCTCTATGTGGAAGGTATGACCTGCCAGGAGTTAGGATCTATACTAGGAATTCCGGAAGGAACCGTAAAGAGTAAAGCATATTACGGGCGAAGTAAACTGAGGACTTTGTTATCCGATAAGGAGGGGCTTTCATGAATGCTACCAATCACGAATACTATAGTTCTCTTGCACGATCTTATATACTCAATCGGATGACAGTCGAGGAACGGATGAGCGTCCACAGCTTAATACTGCAAGATCCTAACTTTTGCACAACACTAAAAGACGAACTTGAACTATGTAGGCAATTACAAGGCATCAAGCATGACCTAACACCAAAGGTGAAGAATCGCATATACCACCAAGTCAAACAAGCAAGTAGCCGTAAGAGTTTTGCAAAATACCTTCTTACCTTAACTCTAAAAGCAACTGTACCGATTTTAAATAGCCCTTTCATTAACTTACAAAGGAGAGTGTTTGAATGAGTAAAAACGATATTCCAGTACAAGAAATTGGTGAAATGCTCGATATGGTATCGACAAAGCTCCCGAAGATGATTAAAGACATAATGGTATCCCTTTTCTCAGCAGAGGCCGCAACAAGTATGGGCAAAGCGGTAGGCATATTCTATAAAGAGCTTATCAATGCAGGCATTAAGCAAGACGATGCTCTGCAGATGACTAAGGATTATATGAACACATTAAAATCTCTTGCACCGACAGATATGATGAAAAACAACTAGATGGAGGTTCGGTATATGCTATCCTCCATCAGACATTTAGTCGTGGGTATCGCTAAATTTGTGACTAGTTGTAGTTATAAACTACCCATGATGTTATATCACCGTCGCAAGGGTATTAGTATTTTTCAGAAGCAACTAAGACATAGTGGTCTTGACGAAAAAACCGTCCAAAGACTTACCCAGAATTATCGGAGACTAACGAATATACGCAGCTGGTTACCCAATCAAAAATAACCTGCATATAAAACAATGACCTGACAGAAAATCGTCAGGTCATTGTTTTGTTGTTACATCAGTTTTACTCTTCGTCAGGATCTTCACGATAGTCGATATCGTTATATCCGTAGCGCCCATACTTTGCTGCATCATAGAGATTAAGCACCACGCCTAAAATCGACGCATCAATTTGATCCAGCTG
>SKHL01000293.1 GCA_007116995.1 Limnochordia bacterium | reverse complement strand
GCTTGGCCGCCCCTCCGCAACTCGGACATGTGGTATGAACCCAGTCTTTAATTGCTGCTAGCGAAGATTCTCCTTTGCCAGACGGTTTATAGTTATCCACATCAGATAGACGAAGTGGTAGTTGGCTCTCCGGAAGAGGGACCTCTCCACAATCATTACAATGGACAATCGGAATAGGTTCTCCCCAGTAATGCTGACGAGAAAATACCCAATCTCGCATTTTATACTTAACTGTAGCTTCTGCGAGATCTTGCTTTTCTAGATCAGTGACGATCCTCCTGGCTGCATCAGCTGTGGTGAGATTATCGTACCCATTAGAATTCACTAACTTCCCATCCATCACATAGGGCAACTCCGAAATATCTCCATTGAGATCGGTAATCACCGGAAGAATAGGAAGATCAAAGACCTTGGCAAACTCGTAATCGCGTTGATCATGAGCTGGCACCGCCATGATGGCTCCTAAACCGTAATCAATTAAGACATCATCACTAATCCAGATTGGAATCGCTTCGTTATTCACTGGGTTAATTCCATAACTTCCAGTAAATACTCCCGTTTTCTCTTTACTCGCCATCCTCTCAACGGATGACTTATGGATGCTTTTCTCTATATATGTACGAACCGCTTGCTGCTGATCCGCAGTAGTGATTTCCATGGCTAATTCGTGCTCTGGGGCTAGTACCAGATATGTCGCCCCAAATAATGTATCTGGACGTGTAGTGTAAACAGATATAATCTGCGCGCTATCTACTAGAGCAAAAGTGATCTCCGCACCCTCACTACGACCTATCCATTCCTCCTGCATTTTCAAAACCTTCTTCGGCCAATCTAAGTCTGTTAAGCCATCTAACAACCTATCTGCATATGCAGTGTTTTTTAGCATCCATTGCTGCAGATGCTTCTTTTCCACCGCACTACCGCATCGTTTACACTCTCCACTAACTACTTCCTCATTTGCCAAGTCTGCTTGACAACTAGGGCAAAATCTAATTGGCATCTCCCTACGGTATGCTAATCCCCTTTTATACATCTGCAGAAATATCCATTGCGTCCACTTAAGATACTTAGGGTCTGTAGTATTAATCTCTCGGTCCCAGTCATACATAGCTCCCATTTCCTGTAGTTGCCGCTTGAAATCGGCAATATTTTGAGCTGTAGAAATTCCGGAATGGACTCCTTTAATACTCCCATCGTTTTCTACCGGTAAACCAAAGGCATCACAAGCCATCGGATGTAATACTTGATATCCTTGAAGCGTCTTATAACGACTCCATAGATCGCTAAGCACATATCCCCGCAAGTGTCCCACATGTAGCCCTGAGCCAGACGGGTACGGAACCATATCTAGACAATAAAACTTGCGCGTACTAGAGTCCGCCTTAATCTTGTATGACTGTGTTTGACTCCATATCTTACGCCACTTACCTTCGATTTCCTTGTGATTATACGTGCTCAACGCTATCCCTCCAAACCCAATAAGAAAGGCTCTTGACTTCTACTCGAAGCCCAAAAAACCTCTTGACTGTAGAGGCGAAAAGGTCAACACTATTTCTTCTATTATATCCATAACCCCGTTTCAAGACAAGCATTAATCACCAATATTAAACTCCACTAGCCCCGCATATGGTGATAAATCCCCTGCAGAAAAACCACCAACGGTACCACTTGGTGCGAAGTACCAGCTTGGAACAGAGCCAATAATAACTTCCTCCACAATAGGAATGCGAGTACTCACTGGAAATTCGTGGGATACCAAAGGAATGGCCACTTGCATCCTGATTTGTATGTCTAAAACAACTCGGTGCCATGTTTGATTTATCCCTGCACCCTCAAAGCTACTCATTGGAGCTGTTTGTACAGATCCAATCGGGATCACCCGTATGGGAATGTCAGGCCCCCAGGCAGCCAGAAAATCTAAGCCCGTGATTTGACCGATGGGAATAGGAAACTGCTCTTCACCTAGGTTGTTTAGAGACTGCTGTATCTTGTGAGTTGCTTGTGAAGAGACTCGGTTAATCTCCCCTGTATCATATTGAATAGCCTGAAGATTACCCTGCTTGTCAGTAATGACATTTGCTATCTGTGATTCACTAATACTTGCAGCCATGGTTTCCTCCACTGCGATATTAATGGCTCGAGTCGCCAGGTTAATCGCTCGAGTTTCTGCCCATGTTCTAATCACTGGACTCATGCGCCACTCGATTAACATAGCAGTAATGGCTGTAAAGAAGATAAAAAAAAGAATAACTAACAGAATATGGTGCATCCAGCCAGTTAATCTTCCCCTTACAGGCTTGGGTTGCCTTGGAGCGTTAGTGTGTCTAAGTCTTTGATTTTCTGGTTTAGTATTGGCTTTATGTGAACAATTTTGGATATGATAACGCGAAGACTGCCAACGAAGCCGACTCACAAAAATCCCCCCAGTATTGATTACTATGCATTTAGAGTATGAATTCTGCCTGTCTCACATGAAACAGCGGGGTAAACATCGTGGGCCACATAATCGATTTAGGCTGACATTTGGATTTCACTTGTATTTATGGCTGATATATGGTAGATTACATAATAGATAATTAGGTGGGAATGGCGGGACTGATCTGCTCCTGCTACGCTTAGGTATTTCCCGTTACTAGTTATACTAACGAAATTTGTCTCTACGAGTATCTATAGAATATGGTATAATACTAAATGAACACCCTAATGGAGGTGACGGTCGTGGTCAAGCAGAGAAAGAAGTCCACTAAGCCAATCAGGAGATTTCTTCTGGTTCTGTTAATCATCCTGGTATCTGTCGGTATTGGTGGAACATTCGGCATTCTCACGGCCTACTTAAGAAGCGCTCCAACCCTTGATCAGGTTCAGTTTCAACAGCAATTTACTACCAATATTTATGATATAAACGGTAAGCTCATAACCGATCTATACCGAGAAAACCGAGTTCCCATCAACGTTGACACCATTCCCGACTTGCTAAAACAGGCCGTTGTAGCTATTGAAGATGCCCAGTTCTACGATCACCATGGAATTAACTTCCTTGCATTTGGACGAGCTATCATAGTCAATTTGCAAGAGCGTCGCTTCGCTCAGGGTGGTGGAACTATAACGATGCAAGTAGCTCGCAACTTGTTTTTAACGCAGGACAAGTTGATTACCCGTAAACTGCAGGAATTTTTATGGGCTGTTCAAATCGAGCGTAAGTATGCAAAAGATGAAATACTAGAGGTGTACTTAAATGAGGTACATCTAGGCCATGGAGCTAATGGGGTTGAAGCAGGAGCTCAGTTGTACTTTGGTAAATCAGCAACAGAGCTTTCACTCCATGAAGCAGCGTTAATTGCGGGGGTTATTCGCTGGCCGGCCCGGTATTCTCCGTTTATAAACCCGGATATTGCGGTGGAGCGACGCAACTTTGTCCTGACGCGTATGTATGAGGTGGGTTTTATTAACAAGATGCAAGCAGAAGCAGCGAAAGCCGAACCGATTAATCTGATGGAACGGCTAGGTCGTACGGTAAATGCACCTTATTATGTTGACCATATTCTTCAAGAACTAATCGAACGCTATGGGGATGAACGTATTTTTGGTGGTGGTCTTAGAGTCTATACATCGCTGGATTTAGACATGCAAAAAGCCGCTGAGCAAGCCCTACTTGAGGGACTACCTACCGGGAATACCAGTAATTCAACTTTAACACAACCGCAAGGAGCATTAATAGCCATTGATCCGAGAAACGGGCACATTCGAGCGATGGTGGGCGGTCGTGGTGAAGATAAGTTTAATCGTAGTGTCCAAGCCCTACGTTCACCTGGCTCTGCAATTAAAGTTTTTGCCTACACTGCAGCGATAGATAAAGGGATTACAGCTTCCACGGTTTATGTGGACGAGGCTACAGAGTTTCTTTTATCTACTGGAGAAAGCTGGACTCCGCAAAACTATGCGGGAACCTTCTCTGGGGCTATGACAGTGAGAGAAGCTTTGGAGCGGTCAACGAATATTGTGGCCGCAAAAGTAGTCAATCAGCTAGGTTTTAATACCATTCTCGAGTATGGAAAGAAAATGGGTATCACCACATTTATCGAACGAGGGCGAACAAATGACTTAGGTTTAGCTCCATTAGCTCTCGGTGGGTTAACCGACGGAGTATCTCCACTAGAAATGGCAAGTGCCTACGGAGTCCTAGCAAATCAAGGAATTCGCGTAGAGCCCATTAGCATAATTCGTATCACTGATGCTTATGGGAACATCCTAGAGGATAACACAGCCCGTAAGGAAGTCGTCCTAAGTGAGCAGACAAGTTATATCGTGACTGATATGTTGCGGGGTGTTATCGAGCGCGGCACAGGACGCAATGCGAATATAAATCGTCCAGCTGCAGGTAAGACGGGTACACACCAAGATTACAGAGACGCATGGTTTGTTGGGTACACACCGGATATAGTGGCTGCAGTCTGGTTTGGAGCGGATACCCCAGAACGAATGGTTTATGCAGGTGTGGAATATGGTTCCTGGAACGCAGCAACCATTTGGCAAAGATTTATGAGCAACTCTTTACGGAATACACCAATATCAGATTTCCCTAAACCCAGTAGTTTAGTGGAGGACATTCGAATCGATACGAAGACTGGACTACTCGTTCGCGATGACTGCACGTTACCCGCAAATGAAATTCGAGTTGAGACATATATCCGAGGCACAGAACCTACAGAGTACTCACCACGCTGTAGCCAATCCTGGTGGCAATCATTGCCCTTTCTCAATCAGAATCAAAACAATATGTAAAATCCTGGGGTCTATCGCGGATTCAGCTCCACAGCAGTTACACCACTTCCACCTTCCGAAGGATCTCCCAACCGGAAAGCCTTCACTTGGGGGTGGTTTTTTAGTTGTTCACGGATTGCATCTCGCAAAGCTCCTGTGCCTTTGCCATGAATAATAAGCACTTGGGCAAGAGACGAGAGAAAGGCGTCATCGATATACTTATCTACAGAAATTAAAGCCTCTTCTACGGTTAATCCCCGCAAATCTAGCTCAGGACTAATAGTCGCACTCTTAGACTTTCCGGCACTAACTGTAGACTTGGGGGCACCATATTTTTTAACCTCCTTCACCCTCTCCAAGTCACTTAACTTGACATTAACTTTCATAATACCAGCCTGCACCTGGACCTCATCACCTGAGCTCGAAAATTGTATCACGTGACCGACTTGATTGAGGCTATTGATCCGAACTTGTTCACCAACCTTCAAATTGTCAGGTATGGCTGATACCGGTTTTACCACTGGAGGAGCCTGCAATTTACGTTGTTGCTTCGTTAAGGACAGTCGTTTCTCATGCACCAGTTTCTCTAAATCTACATTTTGCTGTCGTCTAAGCTCACCAACTAATAAATCCAAATCACGTTTCGCCTGATTAACTAGACCCTCGGCTTCTCGTCTTGCATCCTCCATGAGAGCATTCCGTTTCACTGCTACCTCTTGGGTCATTCGATTATAGCGCTCTTTTAGTTTCTCATAATCAGCCCGCAATCGCTCTGCTTCCTCCCTTTCTTGCCTGGAGGTACGTCGATTTGTCTCAATTTCACCAATTAAATCCTCTACATGAACCTGTTCATCGCTGAGCATAGACTTTGCTTTCTGCACCACCTCATCACACAGGCCTAGCTGACTGGCTATTGCAAAGGCATTGCTTTTCCCTGGAATACCAATAGATAAATGGTAGGTAGGACGAAGCGTCTTAATATCAAATTCCACCGATGCATTCTCGACATCATCATTGGCATACGCGAAATTCTTCAGTTCTGAATAATGAGTAGTAGCCACAGTTGTCACTTGCCGTACCCGCAGAAACTCCAGTAATGATGTGGCTAGAGCGGCCCCTTCAGTTGGATCCGTACCTGCACCCAACTCATCTAGCAAGACAAGACTGCGAGAATCTATCTCGTTGAGTATCCCCACAATATTACTCATATGTGAAGAGAACGTGCTTAGGCTCTGCTCGATGCTCTGTTCATCGCCAATGTCTGCGTATATGCCGTCAAAGACTGCTATCTCCGACCCATCTTGAGCTGGTATATGTAGCCCAGCCTGAGCCATTAGACAAAATAAGCCCACTGTTTTTAAGGTAACTGTTTTTCCCCCTGTATTTGGTCCTGTGATAACAAGAATATGATATTTATCTCCAATCCAGAGATCCACAGGAACAACATGCCCGTCCAATAAAGGATGCCTACCCCGGATAATACGGATCTGTCTTTGGGTGATTTTCGGCTCTACACCCTCAATATGATGGCTATATTTTGCTTTGGCAAAAATGAAATCTAGCTCAGCTAGGGTTAATATCGTAGTTGTTAACGCCTGTGCTTCCGCCTCTACTAGACGACTAAGGCGTCGTAGAATTCGTTGAATTTCCCGTTTCTCATCCTGCTCCGCTAAACGCAACTGATTGTTTAACTCGACAACAGCTGCTGGTTCCATAAAAAAAGTTGCACCACTAGCAGATTGATCATGAACTATTCCAGGGAACTGAGATTTATGCTCAGCCTTTACCGGAACCACATAGCGCCCGCTACGCAACGTAATAATCGATTCCTGTAGTAGCTTCTGCGTACGGCTAGAATGCACAATACTATCTAACTTATCCCGAACTCGATTAGCTAAGCTTCGCATCCGTTGCCTGATGCTAGCCAACTCGGGAGACGCCGTATCCTTAACCATACCTTCATCACCCAAACAACGATGAATGTCAGCTACAATATGGGGTAAATGAGCTAGCCTTAGAGTAAAGGCTTCCCAATCGTCCTCAGACCTGCCTAAATACTGTCGAATTTGGCCAGCGCAATACAAAACACCTGCTACCTGTAACAGTTGGGACCCATCGAGGATCCCACCTATCTTGGCACGATTGATAACAGCCTGGATATCTACAGCACCACCAAACGGCGGATCATTGTGCTTCCATAATTGTTCTGCTGCCTTGGTTGTTAAGGCCAAGTTCTCTTGAACAACCTCACTCTCTGATGAGGGAAGCAACTGAGAAACCCGTTTTTTTCCCATAGAAAAGCTGGCATATTCACTAACCCGAGCTAACACCTTATCCCACTCTAATACCCGCATACTACGTTGATTCATTTTTTAATCACCTACTTTGCTTACTTTACTCCACGATAATAGTGTCCTCTTGTAAAATCTCCTGTTTTACTTAAATGAAGCAGATCCTTCTGTGTTATCATCTCTCCATTTAGTTTACGCCGATACCCATTAATCACCTGTGATATCCACTGTTCATCTCGAGCCTTTCCTTCTATCCGCACCAAATTGAGTCCTGCGTCTATAACTACCTGGATCTGATCAATCAAACAAAGATCTACAGGATTATATAGGTGCATACGGCACTTATGATCCATTTTAACTGGTAATAGATAGCCCTTACGATCCCGCAATCCAAAATTACTACTACGACAAGAAGCATTACAACCCATTCCGGCTTGAATAGGACAATACTCAGAGATCATTAATTCTAAGGCACCATGAACTATAGATCCCAGACGACAAGGGATATTAGCCTGGATAGCTTGAATCTGCTGTAAGGTTAGTTCTGGAGACAGATATGCAGCGGTTAAACCCTGTTCGGCTAGGTAATTAACGCTCGCAGTGTTAAACAAATTCAGTGACCAATCACTGTGTACGGGCAGGTCAAGATGGCGTATAGAGAGGATATGCTCCCATAATCCTAGATCTCCTACCAATAGACCGTCAAACTGATGTGCATCGATTATTCCTTGGAGGTAAGAGCTCTCGTCAACCTTCGTTATCCGATCTAGCCCTAGAAAAAGCTGAGATCCATGTTTATGGGCAATCTCATAGGCCTCAACTAGGTTATATAACCAATCCTTCGTCTCGCTATAGATCTCACCAAAATAATAAATGATGTCTGCCCCAGCTAGAGCCGCTGCCTCTACTCCAAGTAAATCGCTAACAGTGACACCTATCTCCACAGGATGCTTTGCCGTCTCTGCAATGATGTTAGGTTTTCGCTCCAGATCTGCTAGGACAAGCTCAGTAGTTGGTGGCTTTTCACGTCTAAACCTAGCAATTCTAGCAGATTCCCACAAAGACACTAATCGTTGCCTCGCCTTATTAATCACACTAACTGGAACCATGACATTCACCCCGAGCTGCATATGGATCTGCTCAATTGCTAAGGGTGTATTCCCCAATCGGAATAACTGTCTTCTGACAACATCCTCAGTAGTGCAGCGGTTGATAGCCTCTTGCACTACATATATACTATCTGTTTCAACTGAGACAAAGTCCTGATCGATTAAGGTTAACCGAATCGGCCTTCCCACCTCTATTTGCACAAACAGATGGGCTGATATTCGCTTTACCGCCCGAGGGCTCGCGTACGTCTGCTTGGCTGTCTGCATCAATTCAGCATCAATTTTTTGGGGTTGAGGCTTCCAACGAATTAATTCATCTCTCTGGTTCTCTAAAAAAAATCCCGTAGTAAAACCTCGATTAAACACCCCCGCTAAAGCCTGTTCATCAATACCGTCCCCATCAATTCCATCACGATATACCTTTGTTATTACCGCCACATATTCAGGACCTTTCATCCTACCTTCAAGTTTAAGGCAATGTACACCTGCCTCTTTTAATTCGGGTAAATGTCTAATCAGATTCAGATCCTTAGGAGATAGT
>SKHL01000163.1 GCA_007116995.1 Limnochordia bacterium | reverse complement strand
TCCAAGAAACGATAGGTCTTAAACTAATGAAACTAATGCACTACCTACTAGAGACTAGTAGGTAGTGCATTAATAGCTGTTCGTAATAATGCGGTTGAACCTGGTTGCCGTCATAACTTTTTTTTCTAAGCGCTAAAGGTCTGGAGTCTAAAGTACAATGGATATTATGCGAAAAGGTAGACTTTCCAGGATATCGGATCGGTTGCGAGACAGATCATGGCGCCATTAGCCTTTAACTTCCTTTATATGACCGATCATATAAAGATATACGGCAATGGCTAGATGAATTGAGCCTGCAATGGAAAAGGTTAAAAACAAGTTCCAGTTTTCGTAGATGAGCATTTGATTTGCGAGCAACAGATAATGAATAACAACAGATGCCATGGCAAATAAACCAATTAGGATCAGTATTCTAGTAAAAGATACCCGTTTGGCTAGGAAATGAGCATATACAATTACCGTTGGGATCCACGCAGCCGATATCAATAGTGGAATATTATATATGTGAAGAATATCAGCATTTGCAAATCGCCAAAACCCAAAAACATTTTGCATTAGTATTACCAAAATTATGGCAATCCCTAGACCAAAGCTGAGTCCAAATGGTAAATGACGATATATTTTCTCTTTGGGAACAAAGTAAATCATAGCAAACGTTGCCATAGCAACTAGGATTACACCTGCCATGTCTGGGAAAATCATCAGGGCGACACCTCCATAGGATAGAATTCCCAGTTTTTGTGAGTTTATACACGAATCCATAAGTTGTTGGCTGTCAGGTTGTACGGCTATTATGATTTGTCTCAGTTTGGTATTTCCTTCTATTCCTGTTCTTTGGATAGATCAGAATAACCTGGCTATACTAAAGACGAGGTGATTAATATGACCACAACATTAACAATCGGTATTCGATTTATTATGACCTTTATCTTTGCTCTAGCGACACTGACATTGTTTGATACAAATCCAGCTAGTTTAGTCTTTATTTATGCAATCATTGCAACTGTAGCAAACTATGTGATTGAGGATCTAAGGGTTCTACCAGCCACTGACAATACAGTCATATCAGCCATGGGTGGTGTGATCGCTGCCTTCTTGGCTTGGCTAATGGGTGCTGTTTTGGTAGGGTTTCGCACAACCCTTGCTACTCTCTTAGCCTTAGCGCTTGTTATTGGTCTTGGTGAGTATTTTTTTCGTAAGTATCTCGATGAATCAGAAAAAATAACCCCATAAAGGGGCTAATTTTTTACCTTTAGAGAAGGAGTCAAAACATCCAGGGTTTTATCTATCTGTTTTCCCGTTATTATCACAGGCGGTATAGCTGCCTAAGATCTGAAAGAAGTGGCTATCTCGCTGTAGTTCATCTAAGGCCGTTCTGACGGTTGAGTCATGTAGATTACCCGCTATATCCAAGTAAAAATAACACTGCCACGGTTTATCCTTAATTGGGCGAGATTGTAGGTTAAGCAGGTTAAGCTCATGCTCAGCAAAAATTCCCAGGCTATGATGAAGGGATCCCACGCTGTGGGGGAGTGCAAAGACTAAGCTTATCTTCGTGTGCGCTGGATCTATCTCGAGCTCGGGTTTGATTATCACAAACCGAGTATAGTTGTTGTCCACATCTTGGATGTTTGGTTGAATAATTGTTAAATCATAGATTTCAGCAGCTCGTTTGCTAGCGATGGCTGCTTTCTTTGGATCTTGCTTTTCTCCCACGAATTCTGCACTAATCGCGGTATTGAAGTAGGGAGTTAGGATCCAATTACTATAGGACTTAAGGAAATCTTGGCTTTGTTGAAACCCTTGGGGATGAGAATATACTTCCTCAATAGATGAGAGGGTAGTCCCTGCACAGCCTAACAGATGATGGGTAACATGAACAAAGGTTTCCCCTACAATATAGAAATTATGGTGCTTAAGGTAATCAAAGACTTCATAGATCCCTCCGGTGCTGGAGTTTTCAATAGGAAGCACTCCATAGTCACCAGCATCTGCTGCTAACAGGGTGAATATCTCTTCAAATTGTTTTGCATTCTTTTTCTGTACTGGGTTTGGAAAACATTGCATTAAGGCTTGTTCGCTAAAGGATCCTGGGACACCAGGGTAAATGACTGTGATTGGCATTTGAATGGAGTGCTCCCCTTTCACATAAACAGGAATTGCCAGTACACCACCAAATCTGTTACACTAAAGAGTGCTGAATCTCAGCGATGCGGTTGACAGCCTTTACTAGACGCTCGTACCTTTCAGGCTTAAGAGACTGGGCTCCATCAGATAGCGCTTGTTCAGGCTGATGATGTACTTCTACAATTAACCCATCAGCTCCTGCTGCAATAGCGGCTTTTGCTAAGGGTTCTACCATTTCCCATTTTCCTGCGGCATGACTGGGATCGCAGATAATTGGTAGATGAGATAGTTCCTTAATGGCAGGTATGGCACTGATGTCTAGAGTATTACGGGTGTATGTCTCATAGGTTCTTATCCCACGCTCACATAAAATCACATTCGTGTTACCTTCAGACATGACATACTCAGCTGCCATTAGTAGCTCTTCAATCGTTGCAGCCATGCCTCGTTTTAGCAGGATGGTCTTATTCGTACGCCCGATCTTCTTTAGCAAGGAATAATTCTGCATATTTCTGGTTCCGATTTGCAACACATCAGCATAGCTGGCCACTAGATCCACAGTTTCTGGCGAGACACATTCTGTAACAATGGGCATTCCTGTTTGACGTTTCGCTTCCAGGAGGATTTTAAGCCCATCTTCTTCGAGACCTTGGAAACTATAGGGGGAGGTGCGAGGTTTGAAGGCTCCACCTCGTAATAGGTGCGCTCCGCGGTCTTTGACACTGCGTGCGATGGTTAACACCTGTTCCTGGCTCTCTACTGCACAAGGTCCTGCGATCATTAGCAGGTGACCACCACCTACTTTGTGTCCTTCGATATCAATAATAGTGTCTTGGGGATGAAAGTGTCTACTGGCTCGTTTAAACGGGTGTTGCACTCGCATAACACGATCAACATGGGTGTTGGCTAATAGTTGACTTTCGTTAATCTGTGATGTATCTCCAATTAAGCCTAACAGCGCATAATTCTGTCCCTGAGAGATGTGAACATCGAACCCAATACCTTTCAGTTTTTCCTGCATCCGATAAATCTCACTTTGAGGCGTGTTTGGTTTCATGATGATAACCATGGGTAAATCCTCCTTTTAGTTTGGTTAGTTTTTAGAAATAAAAGAAGGAGACTTCGCTAAAAGTCTCCTAAGTAAACCGAAATACACTTTGAGTTAAGTATAGGTGGTTAGACAGGTAAGGATTCTCTTAGTCTAAGTTTATATGTTAGTTTACCTAAATAGAAATAGCCAGCGCTATAATAATAGCTCCAGCTAAAATAGGTGCCGAACATATGAACTTGTGTGCATTGACTAAGAAGCCGACCCATGGCACACCCACACTTTCAACTTGTTTTATCAATTATATAGATAATAATTTCATTTGTCAATGAAAATTCGCGATAAAAATATAGATGCAAATCCAGGAATTATGGTATAACCAGAGAAGTTGTAATTGATATGTCAAACAAGGAGTTTAGATTGTATAATGAGATACTATATTCGGATAGAGGGATAGAGAAAAAAGGGTTGCCACCGGATCTAGACTAGGGTAGAATAGATCTAATATCTATGGGATTGCAATGAGGGGATTCTATTATCATGAGAGTAGAACAAGTATATCAGGAGCGGGAGCAGATCCTACCTGGCTTTTGGCAAGGTGTGATCAGCGGACTTCCTATCGCAATGGGATATATTCCTTTAGCCATATCGTTCGGGGTCTTAGCTGTTCAGGCTGGCATACCTATGGGCGCATCAGTTCTTATGTCCGTGATGGTTTATGCCGGAGCTAGTCAATTCATGGTAATAAATATGATATTATTAGGTAGCCTTGGTGCGGAAATTGTGGTGGCAACCTTTGTATTAAATTTCCGCCATTTTATTATGAGTATGTCATTTCTCAGCAAGTTTTCTAAACTAGGAAATCCCTGGAGGATAGGACTTTGCTTAGGTCTTACCGATGAATCCTTTACCATGGGGTGTCTTACCTTCGATAAACCGAAGGCTATCGGAGTAGAGCGGTATTTAGCTGGTCTCATGATCACAGCGTATAGCGCTTGGGTTGGGGGTACATTCATTGGAGGGCTCTTAGCATTTGTGATTCCTCCAGAGATTGGTATGAGTATGTCCATCGCCTTATATGCCATGTTTATTGGTTTATTGGTGCCAGCAGTGAAAGCCTGTTGGACAACAGGAGTGATCGCTCTGGCAGCTGCGATTTTTAGTACAGCCCTTAGTTACCTGGTCTCTGCTGGGTGGGCTATTGTTTTAGCTGCTATTTTTGCTAGTTTTCTCGGTGTATTCTTTGACCAAGGAGATCAATAATATGAGTCTTTATCTCGTTATTCTATTGATGGCACTTGTAACCATCACACCCCGGCTTGCTCCTGTTTTGATCATGGATCGGGTATTCCTCCCATCATGGACAAGAAAGTGGTTAAACAGTATACCATATGCTGTACTAGGGGCTCTAATCTTCCCGGGTGTCCTACGAATCCAAGAAGGCAACCCGGGCGTTGGGTTATTGGGTGCCCTTGTGGCCGGAGTATGTGCGTATCTGCGTCTGCCCATGGCTTTGGTAATTGGTAGTTCGATTGTTATTGTAATGATGATGCGTTTTACTCTTTGAGGAAGTAGTGACGAATATGGAAAACAAACGGGTTGTAGTGAAAGTTGGAACTAGTTCATTAACCTATCCAAATGGCCGTTTGCAGCTAGGTCAAATCCAGCGTCTTGTCCGTGAAATGGCTGATCTAGGCAATGCAGGGCACGAAGTCATCCTGGTTTCATCAGGGGCTATTGGTGCAGGAATGAGTCGCCTTGGGTTAACGAAACGGCCAAAGAGGATCGCTGAGAAACAGGCCATAGCTGCGATTGGGCAAGGGCTTTTGATGCAGGTGTATTCTAAACTATTTACGGAATATAGTCACGTCTGTGCCCAAGTGCTTTTGACAGCCGACGATCTGCAGCAACGAGGGAGATACCTTAATTGCCGTAATACCCTGGGAACCCTGTTGAAACAAGGCGTCATACCTATTGTTAATGAGAATGATTCCGTGGCCGTAGAAGAAATCAAGTTTGGTGATAATGATCGGTTATCTGCGATGGTTGCCAATCTAGTTAGTGCGGATATGCTGATTATTCTATCGGATATTGATGGGGTGTATGATAAAGATCCCCATAAGGTAGCAGATGCCCAGTTAATTCCTATTATTTCAGAGATCACTAGAGAGACTCAGGATCTGGCTGGTGGTGTTGGTACTTCACTAGGAACTGGTGGGATGGCCACTAAATTTGAGGCAGCCAAGATCGCCCAGTGTTCGGGGATCCCCTTAGTGATCGCTAATGGAGCTAAGCCAAATGCATTGTCCCAAATTGTCTCTGGTGAACCCATTGGAACGTTATTTCTCCCCCGGGATGTGGCTTGGCCAAGCCGTAAACGCTGGTTAGCCTTCTATACCCATCCCCATGGACAGATAACCATTGATTCTGGGGCAGTTCTAGCGCTGAAAACTGGCAAAAGCTTGCTCCCAGCAGGGATTATCCACTGTCAAGGGCAGTTTCATGCCGGTGATCTGGTGCAAATAGTGACAGAAACGGGTAAGGAGATTGCTCGGGGACTCACTAACTATTCTGCTCAAGAGATCTTAGTGATTAGAGGGCAAGATTCTAAGTCAGCTGAGCATATGCTACTAACCCATCCTAGTGACGAAGTAGTTCATCGAGATAACTTAGTAATGATGAGTATGATAGAGAAGGGGAGAGATTAATGGAGGTAATGGGAAAGGCTAGACTAGCCAAGGAAGCAGTTGGAACATGGCAAGGATTAAGCAGTGGGAAACGGGCACAAGTATTAGAGGAAATGGCCAGTAAACTTCTGAATAATATGGACCAAATTCTTGCAGAGAATGAAATCGATGTAGAACAGGGAAGGGCTAGGAATATCACGGGAGCTTTATTAGATCGCTTAGCTTTAACGAAAGAGCGGATTATGGATATGGCGCAAGGGTTACGGGATGTTGCGGCCATGCCAGATCCTCTTGGTCAAGTAGTGCAAGGGACTGTACGCCCTAATGGTCTTCGAGTTGAACAAATTCGGGTTCCACTAGGTGTAATAGGTATGATTTTTGAGGCTCGCCCGAATGTGACAGCTGATGCTACTGGATTATGCCTGAAGGCAGGAAATGCTGTCGTTCTACGGGGCGGTAGCGAAGCAATTAACTCTAATCGCATTGTGGTGGAGCTACTACGATCAGCGTTAGTTGCGCAAGGCCAGTCACCAGAAATTCTACAAATTGTGGAGAACACAGATCGCACCGAAGTTCAGCAAATGCTGAAGCTAAACAAGTATATCGATGTTATCATCCCTCGGGGGGGATCGGGCTTAATCAAGACAGTTATTGAGAATGCGACGGTACCTGTAGTTGAAACGGGAGTGGGTAATTGTCATATCTATGTAGATAAGACTGCTGATCTTAGCGCAGCTTGCGCCATTGTCGACAATGCTAAGACCCAACGTCCGGCTGTGTGTAATGCTGCTGAGACCCTTTTGGTCCATCAAACGGTGGCCACAGACTTCCTACCACTATTAGCAGATAGGTTAGGGAAAAAGGCTGTGACTTTGCGCGGTTGTTCAAAGACAAAGAGCATTCTTCCTAGTGTGGAATTAGCTGTTGAGCAGGATTGGGAAACCGAATATTTAGATTTGATTCTTGCTGTGAAGGTGGTTAAAGACTTAGAAGAAGCATTGACCCATATAGCGGCCTACGGTACAAACCATTCGGAAGCCATCATTACCGAGTCCTACACAAATTCACAGCGCTTTTTAGCAGAGGTGGATGCGGCCGCCGTGTATGTTAACGCATCAACTCGGTTTACTGATGGATCACAGTTCGGTATGGGTGCAGAAATTGGTATTAGTACCCAGAAGCTTCATGCTCGTGGACCCATGGGCTTACTGGAATTAACGACAACAAAATATCTTGTTTACGGAAATGGAACTGTCCGCGATTAAGCTGGCATCCTGTTTGTGTATACTTGTATATTTTGTACTATATGGATCACAGAGTTGGATGGGTGTTGTATACTAACGCTAGGGTCTAGGATGAACTAGTCTTAACTTGTGTAGGCGTGAGTGAATCTAAGGGAGTGGGCTGAGGTGGAGTTTCTTAAGTATCATGGTTTGGGTAATGATTTTATATTTGTGGAGGATTTTGACGGTGAGCTAATTGGAAATGCAGTTACATTAGCGAAAAAGCTATGTGATCGTCATTTTGGAATTGGTGCGGACGGTTTGGTATTTATTACGAAACCTAGAGAGCATTATACTATGCGTATCTTTAATGCAGATGGTACAGAAGCAGAGATGTGTGGTAATGCCATTCGTTGTATTGCTAAACATTTAATCGATCAAGGATATGTCTCGCAGAACCAGATGATCATTGAGACTCTAAATTCTAGCCAAGTGATCTACCAAAAAAATCAAGCCTATACTGTTGATATGGGTGAGCCCATTTGGGAACCAGCGAAAATACCCATGAAGGTACAGGGTGTGTCTCTCGATCATACGATTGAGGTGGCTCATTCCACCTGGAAGGTATCTGCTGTGTCTATGGGAAATCCTCATGGCGTTGTTATTGTGCCGGATATTCACCAGGTCCCACTAGAGATAGTTGGACCCGCCTTAGAGACTCACCATATTTTCCCCAGTAAAGCCAATATCGAATTTGTGCAGATAGTGGATACGGAACATATTTGTATTCGGGTATGGGAACGAGGCGTTGGACCGACGCTTGCCTGTGGCACGGGTGCCTGTGCGAGTGTGGCTGTGACAGCGAAACTCGGTTTGACCAAAAAAACAGTGGTTGTATCCCTGCCAGGTGGGGATCTGCACATTGAATGGAAGCAAGACAATCATCTGTGGATGACAGGTCCTGCTACCCTGATATACACTGGGGAGGTTAGTATGTAAAATCTTTTCCAGAAGAATTATTCAAGGAGTGATTGATATGCAAAAGGCGAAACGGCTACAAAATCTAGCGCCGTATTTATTTGCACAGCTAGAAGCGAAGATAGCAGCTGCAAAGAAACAAGGGGTTGATGTGATTAACTTAGGTATTGGCGATCCAGATTTACCTACACCACCCCACATTATCGCAGAGATACAGCAACAAGCAGCGACTGGGGCCAATCATCAGTACCCCACGTCAGTCGGAATGGAATCCTTACGCGAGTCCGTGGCTAATTGGTATCAAAAGCGATACAATGTATCTCTAGAACCGATTGGAGAGGTTGCGGCATTAATAGGCTCTAAAGAGGGTATTGGTCATCTTCCTTTCTGTTATATTGACCCAGGAGATATAGGTCTGGTGCCCAATCCAGGCTATCCAGTTTACGAAGGTGGTATTACCTTAGCCGGTGGACAGTGTCACTATATGCCTCTTCGGGCGGAGAATGGGTTTTTACCGGATTTAGCTAGCATTCCCGAGGAAGTCTGTCGAAAAGCCAAGTTAATGTTCTTAAACTATCCTAATAACCCCACTGGTGCAGTTGCTACCAGACGTTTTTTCGAGCAAGTAGTAGACTTCGCCAAACAATATGAT
>SKHL01000219.1 GCA_007116995.1 Limnochordia bacterium | reverse complement strand
ATGGAATCCGATTCAAAGAGAAACTAGGATGATGTTTACTAATATATTCTTGGGTTGCTTGGATAATGGTCAGATTACGTAACCCTAGTAGGTCGATTTTCAGTAACCCAAGCTGAGCTACGGATTCCATTGGCATTTGGGTCACGGCCATGGTGTCACGTTGCGTTAGTACACCACAGTACTTGGTAATGGAGTCCGGGCAGATGAGTATACCTGCTGCATGAGTGGAAAAGTGCCGTTTGAGTCCTATTAATCCTTGTACGATCTCTTGGATATGAGGCAAGAAATTCGAAGTTCTCTTTTCGTTGGCTAGCAGACGTCCAATATCTGTTTGCGTAAGCCCAAAGGCTTTGCCTACTTCGCGCACAGCCAATCGATAGCCAAAGGTCCCATAGGTGCCAATATGGGCTACCCGCCTTGATCCAAAGCGTTTCTTTACATACTCCAATACTTCACCGCGACGCATATAGCAAAAATCCAGATCAATATCGGGCATTGTTTGGCGTTGTTTATTTAAAAAACGCTCAAATACCAAACCATGATACATTGGGTCGATATCTGTAATCCCTAAGCAATAGGCCACTAAGCTTCCTGCTGCACTACCTCGACCAGGACCTACAGGAATACTCTTTGACCTGGCATAGCCAACTATGTCAGCTACAATGATAAAATAATCACTAAAACCCATTTCCGAGATAACCCGCAACTCATAATCCAACCGTGCTTTTACTGCAGGGTCCAGGTTAGGATATCGCTTTTTTGCTCCAGTCCAAGCCAATTCTTCCAACGAAGGAGAATCTGGTAGAGATGGTAATCCTACCCTATCAACTAACTCAAGATCACAGCGATTGACCATTGTAGCTAAGTTCTCTAGCGCCCAAGGCAACGTTCTGAATTGCTGGGCGAACTCATTGGAACTGTACAATGGCGAAAACATTCTGATGTCAACTTGTTCAAATTCACATCCATCAGCGATAGCCTGCATGACCTGTAATATTGGTTTATCTTTGGCACTATGATAATATGCTTTTTGACTAGCGATAAGTATGTTTTTTGGAAAGATACTAAGCAAGGCTGTACTGATTTCTCTTTGTTGAGATGAACCCATTAGCAGAGGTATATATACATTTTCATCACCAAATACAGCCGTTAACTGCTGATACGAGGTATGCGCAGAATCTATTTCTTGAAAAAAAGGTAACGCGATTAGACCCTGATTGAATTTTGTTAGTGCATGACATTCTAGCGGTCTAGGCTGAGATGCTATTTCCATTAAGTCCTCATAGCCCTGCTCATTTCTGGCTAACAGAGTTAGGGAATCTAGTCCAGCTACATTGGCTAACGTAAATTCTCCACCAAGGATTGGCTTAATCTGGTGAGTTCGACACTGATGATAAAAACTAACCAAACCACCGACATTATTGTAATCAGTTAAGGCTATAGCTGAGTACCCTTGCGCCTTGGCTAAAGCTACTAGATCTTCTATCCTAAAACAAGATTGGAGCAGAGAGTAATCACTATAAGTGCAAACAGCACTATACATTGGGCCACCACCTTTCATTTCCACACTAATACTGGCATATACATTAATGAGGTGATCCGTTATATGTTTCTGCATGTTTATCGTGAAATCCTGTTAGCTTTCTTTTCAGCACTCGGTGTAATTCTGGGAGGATCGATTATTGGTTCTTTTTCGGCTTTCATTACGCAGGATTCGCCCTTCGGATTAATGCGGGACTTAGTAAAAATGATTCGAATGTGGGCTATCGTGGTAGCTATCGGAGGAACATTTCCAACGATTCAAGTCATTGAAAGTGGTCTATTTAGTGGCCAAATAACTGCCATTATCCGGCAATTTGCCATTGTCGTTAGTGCATTGTTGGGTGCTTATCTAGGGTATTGGTTGGTGATTACGATTACTGGGGGCGAATAGGATGCCATTTATGGTTCTTACCAAGACACAGGCTTTACTCATTCTTGCCTTTTTTGTGCTTGGAATTTTGATAGGGATGACGGGTAGTATTCTTTATTCCGGTTGGATGATTGATCAAGCAGTAATTGAACTGGAAACATTATACAGCGAGTTAGGAGAACGAGACAATCGCATATCCCGTCTTGAGGATAGCTTACAAGAGAGAAGATATCGAATAGTTAAAGGGGTTAATATTGAATTAGATGTGAAGGATCGCCATCTTAATTTGAGAATGGCAAATGAGATACGATCCTTAGTTGATGATTTAATTGGACGCGAACTAGAATCCCTTGATCCCAAGCTAATTTTTAGCATTTTGGATGGTCGCGTGATCTATGTGGTGGATCAACCCTATACACTATCGCTACGATATCTTGTTGTCAACGATATCATCAGCCTTAACCTTCAAACAGTAGCCGGCACAACACGGATCCTAGACTAAGAAGACAATGTGTCTTAGGTATGCTTTCTGATATGATGAAAAGAGGGGTATCTGTGGATCCCCCTCTTTTCATCATATCAGAAAGATTTTTTCCTTAAGAAGGACTAAAGTTACACATTAACTCGCTGGATTTGGCTGAAGATATCTGTAACTTCTCTCGTCTCTTCGCGAGCAATGTCAGCCCCAAGATTGCGAAACTTCTCCTCAAGATTTTCATAGCCTCGATCAATAATATCTAAGCCGTAGATCTCAGTGCGACCACTCGCCGCTAACCCCGCAATAACTAGGGCGGCTCCAGCCCTTAAATCCGTGACTTCCACGGGGGCACCTGTCAGTTGCGGCACCCCTCGAATAATAGCTGTTTCTCGCTCAACTCTAATATCTGCTCCCATACGACGTAACTCATCCACATAACGAAAGCGATCAAATATATTTTCGCGAATTACGCTTGCGCCATCGGCTAAACACATAGCCGCAACCAATGGTTGCTGTAGATCCGTGGGGAAACCGGGATAGGGCGAAGTTTCTAAATCAATCGGTTGAAGCTGACCATTCACCCTGACGCGCACCTCTGTGGTGCCTTTTTCAATAATTGCTCCTGCTTCTTCAATCTTTATTATTGGTGAGCGTAAGTGCTCTAACACGATATCTTTGACTATAATATCACCACCAGTAATGGCAGCAGCAAACATAAATGTGCCAGCCTCTATTCGATCAGGAATAATAGAATATTCAATCCCATGCAGCGACTCCACTCCATCAATTCGAATAACATCCGTCCCTGCTCCACGCACCTTAGCACCCATGCCATTTAAAAATATAGCTAAATCTACAATCTCTGGTTCTTTAGCTACATTTTCTAGGACAGTTGTTCCTTTTGCTAGGATAGCAGCAATCATCATGTTTATCGTAGTTCCTACACTCGAACGATTAATATAATAATTTGCTCCACGTAAATCATTGCATTGGGCTTTCATAAAACCGTGTTCAATAGTAATATCTGCTCCCATTTGCGAAAAGCCTCGGATATGAAAATCTACGGGACGGGATCCTATAGCACAACCACCTGGAAGTGGCACTTCTGCTCGGCCTAAGCGACCAATAAGCAACCCTGCACAATAAAATGATGCTCGCATCTTACGCACCAGATCATAGGGTGCTTGATATCTATTTAGTGTTTTTCCATTTACATGTAGCCTGCCTTGCGAGTCAAACCATGCTTCCACGCCAAGACTACGCAAAATCAGACAAATCGTACCCACATCACTATCGTGGGGGATATTCTCTAATACACTCTCGCCTTCTGTTGCGAGCGCGGCAGCCACAATTATGGCCAGAGCACTATTTTTCGCTCCACTAATACGCACCTCACCATGTAGGGCATTACCGCCGTGAATAACTAACCTAGCCATATGGTTATAACCTCCCCATGTTTTAATACAAACCTGACCTAACTGTTCAGCTAAGGGCTATCCTGCATGGATTATCGCTGATGAGGATGTCCCCATCTAAGACTCCAGGTTCTTTAGGTAATAGCCAACGATCTCTTCTAATAAATCATTTCGTTCAATCTTTTGCATTAGTAACCGTGCATCCATGTGAGAGGTAATATACGAAGGATCACCAGAAATCATATATCCTACAATTTGATCAAGAGGACGGTAACCCTTTTCTTCTAGTGCTGTACAGACCTGTTTCAATACATCGGCTATGTTTACTCTCTCCGTGTCGATAGCCGAGAACATACGTGTTTTATCGGAGAAATCCATATAAAATCCCCCTTCTGCCTACCTTCTTGATTACTTTTACCAAATCTGGAAAAATTATGCCTATCCCCGTACCCATGTCGTCAGACTGTGTATTATTTCATCTAAAGTATCTGATAATATGTGAGTTAGGCTTTACATTAAGAATTCCTTCCAACTTTAGTATTTCCTGCCGTGTACGGCTAAAAATCTTATGCTTGCTGATAATGGCAAAAAACCGCTATCTAGCAATAGCGGTCATGAGGTCTATGTACCACATCATCTTGGGGAAAGAACTTTGCCCATGCTAATATCCTTCAGTAGATTTTCTCCTTGCTCTGTTCCTCGCACTTTTATATATCTAAGAAATTCTCCTAAAAACTCCTCCCAGGACTCTGTTACATATGAATTTTCTCCCTCTTTACGTAAAGCAAGACTCAAATCAACAGCCTGACGCATGAGTGGTATAATTTGACAAATGGTGGTTTCTAGTTCTTCTTTAGGACTGGGTTTCTGTACCATGATCCCTATTTCCTTCCTCCACTCGGACTTGGTTAGTAGTCACAGTTTGAACGTTTTCAAACTGTACCTCGGCTACAAGATCTTCCATTTCTGTTTGAATTTCTGCTGACATGGTACGGATTCTGTCCGATGCACTCATTGCTCCTCGCAGCATAGCTTTCGTCGTTGGACGCAAACCCTCCTTTAAATTAGGCCACATTGATCCAACGAGTATGGCTGCACTAAACCCAAGCCCAAATGTTTTGAGATCCCTTCTAGTTGGCATATATTCACTCTCCTATGAAATTGTTCATCCTTATCATTCCCAATTTTTACATTAAGATACAGCTAGTCAAAGCACCTAGCTTGGGAATTATATAAGCAAAGGGGGTGTTCTGACTGAAATTATTTCGTGATGGTCTTATGGCTGGTCCGCTCAGTGTGGTGCTAGCAGGTGCTGCATTAGTTAGTGTCGCAATGCCTATGAGCAAAAGAATCATCCGTCCACTAGCCCGCAAGGCCGTGCGCAAGGCTTATCGGCTATCTGAAGGTGTACAGCACTTAGGCTCTGAATGGAGAAGTGAATGGCAGGAGCTTCTATCTGAAGCTCGCATGGAATCAGATCATGAGGAATCAATAAACACAGAAACGGTAATAACTAAAGCTTGGCGGGATCCGGAGTTGAAGGAAGATCCTGAAACAGATCCTACGTACTAACACGAATAGAATGAGCTTATTAGGTAACAAGACAATAGATTAGAGCTTCCTCTGTTGATTCTTTGAGGAAGCTTTAACCACTGTTTGGAGAGTGATCCATTTTGAGTAGCCCGTACCTACATCCCCAAGAAATTGTTCATCTACTTCCTGGTCGGATGCGCGTCCAAGTACCTTCATTAAAACAAAATACTTCATATGCTCAGATCCTAGTGACAGAGCTTCTTAAAAAAACTGGAATTCAATGCGCGGATGCAAACATTTACACGGGTAAAGCTTTAATCCATTTTGACCATGAGAAAATCTCGTCTAATCAGATATTAACTTACATTGACAGTTTACCCAATGAAAATTGCCAATCCTTACCTAACCCTCGTGGAATAGATAAGCACCAAACACAATGGTCCACTATAGCCGCTGGAGGGTTGCTCTTAGCTGTATCAAGTAAGCGGTTTCTATTTGGAACTAGTTCATTAGCGCGTTTACATCCATTAGGTCTAGCTTCTGGAATATTGACGGTTATCTCTGGATACCCCATACTCCGTCAATTACTTGACAAACATATTCCAAGAGGGAGTAAAAGGGAATCTTTGCTTTTAGGAACAGCGACCTTAGGGAGTCTAGTATTTCGTGAAAGCTTACTGGGTTTAGGAGCGATGTCCCTGATAGGTGTGACCACATTATGGAATCATAGCAAAGCCGTGCATCATCGGAAACTAACAGTGGACTATACAGTTGCCCCTGATCTTAATCCTCCATCGATGATCAGCATAGCCGATAAAGCTACAGAGAATTACTTCCCTACTGGAGTGAATTACCAGCCATTACTTCCGCTTACCCTAATTGTAGCCGGGATAGGATTAATGATATCTGGATGGAGCCATGCTCTAGCCATATTAGTTACAGGTTGTCCCTGTGCTTATAGTCTAGCTCGGCATGTCCCGAATGGCCTTGGCGTTGGCCGCAGTGCAGAACAGGGAATCCTGATAAAGCATGAAGAGATCTATCATCAATTATCCATGTGTGACTATGTAGTATTTACTCAAAGTGTTTCTGTAGCACTTGGATATACCATAGAAGACTATGGTTTTCACGTGGTTCAGAGTACACAGGCTGATTTGAAGACAACTATCACGCAGCTGCAGACCAACCATCACCGAGTGGTTTTAATCGGAGATTCAGACTCCGATGTGGAAACCTTATATCAAGCTGACTTGGTCATATTATTAGGCTCTGATGACGTGAGTATGGTTTTTGCTGATGCATACATTCCAAGTGGGGATGAAAGGGTTTTAGAGATACTGTTTCATATTACTCACACAGTTCATACCACGCAACACACCAGTAGGTATCTTATCCACGCTGGGCAAATTGTGGGGATGGCATTAGCAGCAAACGGAAGAATCGGTCTCTTTACTGCCCTTAATGTGCATCATCTGATTAACTTAGTCGTGTTATTAAATTCGATAATCCAGTCTCCCATTAGTCGGATCACCCACCAACAGTTAAAAGCTAAGAAACTTAAGACTAAGAAGCTCAAACCAATGATCCAAAACTATCAGGGCAACTCTAATAAACTGAAAAAAGTAGCTGGCATGAGATCTCCTGGAGTCATCAGAGATCATCATTTTGATATCAAAGGAACCAACCGTCTCCAAGGACTAAGCCGTAGCGACGTCTTAGAACGGTTAGCATCCTTTGGTCCGAATCGACTGCCCGATCCAGAAAAGATCTCCCTGCTATATCGTATTTCTAGCCAATGCAAGGGTACAATGGCCCTAGTAATGCTAGGCAGCACGGGAGTCTCACTGCTAGCTGGGGGGATCTGGGATACAGTAGCCTTAGGTGGATTGTTATTTGTTAATGCTTTAGTTGGTGCGATTCAGTCTGACAAGGCAGACAACGCGGTAGGCATGCTTCATCAAATGAACCCCGGTACTACCCAGGTGCTCCGTGATGGAGACCTGTCTAAAATCTCATCTGAACAATTAGTGCCAGGAGATATCATTTATCTAGTGCCAGGTGATTCCATTCCTGCTGATGGCGTTCTTATTTCGCCTCAACAGTGTGTAGTAGACGAATCTCTGCTAACGGGAGAATCTGTTGGAGTGAGTAAGAGTATATTAAAACAGGAACAACCAGAGCTCGCAGCCGGAACATCTATCATAAAGGGCGATGCGCAGATGCTAGTAGTTAGAACAGGCCTAGAAACGAGAATGGGCCAAATAGCTTTGATGTTACGTTCTGATCAGCGTGGACCCACACCCCTCCAACTAAACATGAATAATTTGGGCGGCTCCATTTTAAAAGGACTCGTGCTTGTCTGTGGAGCTGTGTTTGGTATAGGAGTACTACGTGGCCATAGTGTTCAACAAATGGCACTAACCAGTACAAGCATCGCCGCAGCAACAGTACCACAAGGCATGACAACCTTCGTCACACTAGGGCTTGTGGCTGGTGTGCGCGAATTAGCCAAACGAAAAACCCTGGTACGTAAGTTAGCCGCCCTGGAAACAATGGCATGTGTCAATTGTATATGTCTCGATAAGACGGGAACTATCACCGAAAACCAGATGACAGTCCAGAAGGTATTCACTGGGCGGACCTATACCGTAACTGGTAATGGTACGAGTAGGCAAGGTCAACTTCTCTATAATCAGCAACCAGTACATATCAAAGAAGATTATCGACTATGGCGACTGTTACACACAGCAGTCATCTGCAATGATGCACAAGTGCAATCCCATAGTAACCAGACTCTTGAGATATTAGGCGATGGGACGGAGGGTGCTCTCTTAGTGATGGCCGAGAAAGCAGGACTAAACACTACTAATCTGCAACAGCATTATGAATGTATCCATCAAACAGAATTCTCCTCTGAGCGAGAACGAATGAGTGTTCTTGCTCAGGATCACAACCACTATATACTAAGCGTAAAGGGCAGTCCTGAGTCGGTCTTGGATCTCTGCAGTTTACCCTGGGATATTCGAGCCAAACTAGGAAAGACCTCTCAGGAATTAGCAGGACAAGGCTTGCGAGTACTAGCCTTTGCTGAACGGGAAATCAAGTCCTATTATGGCCAGTCCATGAGCCAATTAGAACATAACTTATCTTTTTTAGGATTTGTCGGAATGATGGATCCACCACGCAAAAATGTTGCACAGGTTATTACCCGGTGTCAGGAAGCGGGAATTCACGTAGTCATGCTAACCGGTGATCATCCAGAGACAGCCATCGCCATCAGTAAGCAAGTAGGTCTAAATGCTAGTATCCGAAGTACGATAACGGGGAAGGAATTGTCCACTTTAAACAAGAAGAATATGCGTGAAATGCTGGATCAGATCACAGTATTCTCGCGAGTGCAGCCAGACCAAAAGCGTGACGTAGTTAATGCATTAAAACAGGCTGGGTTTATTGTGGCGATGGTAGGTGATGGTGTAAACGATGGTCCGGCCTTACGGGCGGCCGACGTAGGAATTTCCATGGGTTCGAAGAGTACAGATGTGGCCCAAGAGGCATCCGATATTATTCTAGCCACTGATGATTTAGAACAAATCATTACCGGAATCGAGCAGGGTCGGACT